>JAICSB010000045.1 GCA_025937115.1 Pseudonocardiaceae bacterium
CTGCATCGTCGTCGCCGCGTGTCACTGGCGCCGCTCCTCCTCATCGCTTCGCTCTGCATCGTCGTCGCCGCGTGTCACTGGCGCCGCTCCTCCTCATCGCTTCGCTCTGCATCGTCGTCGCCGCGTGTCACTGGCGCCGCTCCTCCTCATCGCTTGCACCGCCGGTCACGACACGCTCCAACCCCAGCACCCTCGTTCCCCAGGAAAACACTTCGTCGTAGAGCGTCGGCTCATCCGACAGCGTCGCCCCGAGCGAGGGAACCATCTCTTTGAGGGCGGGCTGCCAGGCCTGAAAGCGGTTGGCAAAGCACCGTTGCAACACGTCGAGCATGATCGGCACCGCGGTCGACGCGCCGGGCGAACCGCCGAGCAACCCCGCGATGCTCCCGTCGGCCGCACCCACCACGGTGGTGTCGAAGTCGAGCACCCCACCCTTGCGCTTGTCGCGCCGGATCACCTGCACTCGCTGGCCGGCCACCGTCAGCTCCCAGTCCGAACCCGCTGCGGTGGGGGCGAATTCGCGCAGCATGCGCAGCCGGCCCGGTTCGGAGAGCCGCAGCTGGCCGAGCAGGTATCGGACGAGCGCCAGTTGGGTGGCACCGACACCGAGCAGCGAGGTCAGGTTGTGCGGCTTCACCGAGCGGGGCAGGTCGGTGAAGTGCCCGTGTTTCAAGAACTTCGGTGACCAGCCCGCGTAGGGGCCGAACACCAGCCACGGCTTGCCGTTGACGTAGCGCAGGTCCAGGTGCAGCGCCCCGAGGGGCGGCGCGCCGGGCGCGGGAGCCCCATACACCTTGGCCCGGTGCGCGGTAGTGAGCGCCCGGTTGTCGGCGCGCAGGAACCGCCCGCCGATCGGGAATCCCGCGAAGCCCTTGACCTCGTTGATGCCGGACCTCTGCAGCAGCGGCAGCGCGTGGCCACCGGCCCCGACGAAGACGAATTTGGCGTGGCACCGGCGCTTTTCGCCGGTGCGGCGGTTGCGCATCAGCAGCGTCCAGCCGCCGTCGGACGTGCGGGTCAGGTTGCGCACCTCGTGGCCGAACAATGCCGTCGCGCCGCCCCGCACGCAAGACCCGATCAGCTGGCGCGACAGCGCACCGAAGTCGACGTCGGTGCCGTGGGCGGCCCAGTTGAGCGCGGTCGGCGCGGAGAAGTCGCGCTCGGCGGCCATCAACGGCAACCGGCGCGCGAACTCTTGCGCGTCCTCGATCAATTCGATGCCGGCGAACAGCGGGTTGTCGGCCAAGGCGCGCTGTCGTCGTCGTAGATAGTCGACGCGCCGCGCCCCGCGCACGAAGCTCGCGTGCGGGACGCGGGTCAGGAAGCGTCGATCGGTCAGGATGCCGTTCTCGACGGCGTAGGCCCAAAATTGGCGGGTCACCTGAAACTGTTCGTTGATGCGCACCGCTTTACCGATGTCGATCGAGCCGTCGGCGCGCTGCGGGGTGTAGTTGAGCTCGCACAGCGCCGAATGCCCGGTGCCCGCGTTGTTCCAGGGGTCGCTGCTTTCGGCGGCGACGGCGTCGAGACGCTCGACGAAGGTCATCGACCAATCCGGCTGCAGCCGGCGCAGCAACGCGCCCAGCGTCGCGCTCATGATGCCCGCGCCCACCAGCGCGACATCCGTGCGCGTGGTTGTGGCTAGCGATGACACCGGCGTGTAGGTCCTTCCCTCGACTGGGCCGATCCCCAGGTTATCCCGAGGCAAACTGAGCCCGAACGACGTGCGGCTCCCCGTGCCCAGCAAAAGCTCTAAGCTTGCTGCGTGACTGGCTGGGTGCCCGATGTCCTACCTGGATATTGGCAGCGCACCATCGCGCTCGGCTCCGATCCCGCCGGTGAGGGCGACATCGTGGCGACCCTGATCCGGCGCGGGCCGGAACCGGGAACCCCCGGCGGCCAGGCAGGCCCGGCCGGGCGGGCGGTGCTGGCGGTCCACGGCTACACCGATTACTTCTTCCACACCGAACTCGCCGAACACTTCGCCGCCCGCGGCTTCGCCTTCTACGCGCAGGACCTGCACAAGTGCGGGCGGTCGCGGCGCGACGGCCAGACACCGCACTTCATCACCGACCTCGCCCACTACGACACCGAGCTCGAGCACGCGCTGGGCGTTGTGAGCGCGCAGGCCCGCGACGTGCTGGTGTACGGGCATTCCGCCGGTGGACTCATCGTGTCGTTATGGCTGGACCGGTTGCGCCGCCGCAACCCGGCCGCGCACGCGCGCGTCGGCGGCCTGGTGCTCAACAGCCCGTTCTTGGAGCTGCCCGGTCCGGCCGTCCTGCGGCATTCCGCGACCGTGCCGCTGATCGCCGGCCTGTCGCGGGTGCGGTCCAAGGGCGTGGCCCGGTCGCCGGTTGAGGGCGGCTACGGCACCACGTTGCATCGTGACTATGGCGGGCAATTCGACTACAACCTGCAGTGGAAACCCGTTGGCGGGTTCCCGATCACCTTCGGCTGGCTGCATGCCATCCGTCGCGCCCAGGCCCGGCTGCATCGCGGCCTCGACGTCGGCGTGCCGAATCTGATCCTGCGGTCGGACCACAGCGTGCAGGAGACCCCGGACCCCGCGTCCATGCGGTGCGGCGACGCGGTCCTCGACGTCACCCAGATCGCCCGGTGGGCCGGCTGCATCGGGAACCGCAGCACCATCGTTCCGGTGGTCGATGCCAAACACGACGTGTTCTTGTCGATGGACGGGCCGCGCGGAGTCGCCTATCGGGAACTGGATCTCTGGCTGGACGAGTATCTGCCCACCAACAACAACGACACCCCAGCGTCGTACGGAGAGGGGTGAGGGTGTGGAGACCTACGACGTCGCGATCATCGGAACCGGTTCGGGCAACAGCATTCTCGATGACCGCTTCGCCGACAAGCGGGTGGCGATCTGCGAGCAGGGCACGTTCGGGGGCACGTGCCTGAACGTCGGGTGCATCCCGACCAAGATGTTCGTCTACGCCGGCGAGGTCGCCCAGACGGTCCGGGAGGCAGCGCGTTTCGGCGTCGACGCGCACATCGAGCAGGTGCGCTGGGACGACATCGTCTCGCGGGTCTTCGGGCGCATCGATCCGATCGGGGTCAGCGGTGAGGACTATCGGAATTCCGCGCCCAATATCGATGTGTACAAGCAGCACACCCGGTTCGGTCCGGTCCAGACCGATGGGCGCTACCTGTTGCGCACCGACGCCGGCGACGAGTTCACCGCCGACCAGGTGGTGATCGCGGCCGGGGCGCGGGCCGTGGTTCCCCCGGCGATACTCGAGTCGGGTGCGACCTACCACACCAGCGACACGATCATGCGAATCCCCGAGCTGCCTGAACATTTGGTGATCGTCGGTGGCGGTTTCGTGGCGGCCGAATTCGCACACATCTTCTCCTGTCTGGGCTCGCGGGTCACCATGGTGGTCCGGGGCTCCACCCTGCTGCGGCATTGCGATGACGTGCTCTGCGAACGCTTCACCCGAATCGCGGCGACCAAATGGGAACTGCACACCCATCGCAACGTCGTGGGCGTCACCGACCGCGGCCCGGGCGTCGCGGTGCGGCTCGACGACGGTCGCACCGTGGACGCCGACGCGCTGCTGGTGGCGACCGGCCGCGTGGCCAACGGCGATCAGCTCGACGCCGAGCAGGCCGGCGTCGCGATCGAGGACGGCCTCGTCGTTGTCGACGAGCACCAGCGAACCACGGCGCGTGGCGTTTTCGCCCTCGGCGACGTCTCCTCCCCGTATCAGCTCAAGCACGTCGCCAACCACGAGGCGCGTGTCGTGCAGCACAATCTGCTGTGCGACTGGGACGACACCGACGCGATGGCCGTCACCGACCATCGCTACGTGCCGTCCGCGGTGTTCACCGATCCGCAGATCGCCTCCGTCGGGCTGACCGAAAACCAGGCTATAGCACAGGGTTTCAAGATTTCGGTGAAGATCCAGGACTACGGTGACGTCGCCTACGGCTGGGCGTCGGAGGACACCACCGGGATCGTCAAGCTCATCGCCGAGCGCGGCACCGGGCGGCTGCTGGGCGCGCACATCATGGGCCATCAGGCCTCGTCGATCATCCAGCCGTTGATCCAGGCGATGAGCTTCGGGCTTACCGCGCCGCAGATGGCGCGCGGGCAGTACTGGATCCACCCGGCGCTGGCCGAGGTGGTGGAGAACGCGCTACTGGGTCTGCGCTGAGGTCAGCTTCAGCGCGGCCGAGCGGACGGCTTGTCGTCCTGACACTGGGGACACAGACCGTGCAGCGTCAGCCCCGCCGCCTCCGAGAGCGCGAACGAGCTGCCCGCCATCGCATGCTCGAGCGCCAGGCTCAGCCGGCGAGCGGGTACCTCGATGAGCGTGCCGCACTTCGTGCAGACCGCGTGGTGGTGCGGGGCGGTGGCCAGCCCGTAGGTCGTGACGCCGCCGTCGAGGGTCAGCGCGTGCAACACCCCCTGATCGACCAGGGTGGTCACCGTGCGGTAGACGGTGGCCACGTCCGGCGCCTGGGCCCCCGGGGGAAGGCACGCGCGCATCCGCTTGTCGATCTCGGCCACCGACAGGTGTCCGTTGACCGGTTCGAGCACCGCCAGCACCTGGATCCGGGAAGCCATCCGCCGCAGCCCGCGAGCACGCAACAGATCGCCGATCCTCTCGGTGACCGACGCGTCGAGCGCAGACGGCTTGGGCGTCACCGGTTCAGTGTCGCGCCGCGGCGCCGGGATCGCCAGCTTTCGCCACAATCACAGCTCCACGATTCTGCGATTCACTTGCATCTGGCGCGACGCGGAACTTACAGTCGTGCCGGTTGTTCACTGCCCGATACCGCAAGGACGCGCCGGAAGGACCCCAGTGGCCAGCACCGAGATCGCCCGGCGGCCGTCACGGACGACCAGGCTTCTCGGCGCGCTGACACCGGCGGAGTGGTGGCGCCTGGCCTCGATGCTGGCGGCCATCGTCGCGCTGCACCTGATCGGCTGGTTCACGCTGGTGTTGATCGTGGCGCCGGCGCAATACAGCCTGGGCGGCAAAGCTTTTGGCATTGGCATCGGATTGACCGCTTACACGCTGGGCATGCGGCATGCGTTTGACGCCGACCACATCGCCGCCATCGACAACACCACCCGCAAGCTGATGAACGATGGGCAGCGCCCGCTGGCCGTCGGCTTCTTCTTTTCGCTGGGCCATTCCACGGTGGTCTTCGGGTTGGCGGTGTTGCTGGCATGCGGGGTGAAGACGCTCGTCGGGCCGGTCAAGGACGACTCCTCGACGCTGCACCACTACACGGGGTTGATCGGCACCAGCGTCTCCGGTCTCTTCCTGTATGCGATCGCCCTTCTCAACGTCATCGTCCTGGTCGGCATCCTGCGGGTGTTCGCGCGGCTGCGCCGAGGCGAATACGACCCCGAGACGGACGGGGCCGAACTGGAGCGGCAACTGCAAAGCCGCGGACTGATGAACCGGCTGCTCGGCCGCCTCACCAAGTCGATCACCAAATCCTGGCACTGCTATCCCGTCGGGCTGTTGTTCGGGCTGGGTTTCGACACCGCCACCGAGATCGGGCTCCTGGTGCTGGCCGGCACCAGCGCCGCCGCCGGGCTGCCGTGGTACGCGATCATGTGCCTGCCGGTGCTGTTCACGGCCGGCATGTGCCTCCTGGACACCATCGACGGATCGTTCATGAATTTCGCCTACGGATGGGCCTTTTCCAATCCGGTGCGCAAGATCTACTACAACATCACCATCACCGCGCTGTCGGTGGCGGTCGCCCTGCTCATCGGGAGCGTCGAACTCCTCGTCCTTTTCGCCGACCAGTTCGGTTGGCGGGGCACGTTCTGGAACTGGATCGGCGGGCTGGACCTCAACGCGGTCGGCTACGTCGTCGTCGGCATGTTCGTCATCACGTGGGCGGTGGCCCTGCTCATCTGGCGCTACGGACGCATCGAAGACAGGTGGGGCCCCGCTGATCTCGGAACCGAAACCGCGACCTAGCCACCGATCCGGTCGATGAGAGGCTCACCGATCAGGGCCGTTCGGGTGTAGAACAGTGCTCATGGGCGCCCTCGCTTCAGCCCACCGGTCGGACGGACCCCGGGCACCGGTGATCCACGGTGCATGAGCTGTCGTTGTGCGAAGCGATCGCCGGTGTGGTCAAAGGCCACGCCGACGGCCGGCACGTCGACGTGGTGCGCGTGCGGGTCGGCGCGCTCCGCCAGGTGGTGCCGGAGTCGTTGTCCTTCTGCTGGACGCTGGTGCGGGACGCCGAGGACATGCCCGACGCCGAACTGGAACTCGAATGCGTCAGCGCCGAGGTGAAGTGCCGTGCGTGCGGCCGGCAATCCGAGATCGAATCGCCGTGGTCGATCTGGTGTCCGCGCTGCGACAGTTCCGACGTCGAAGTGCTGCGCGGCAACGAATTCTTGGTGACGTCATTGGACGTCTCGTGAACACGGGCCCCGCGGCGTCATCTGCATCGTCAGATGCCACATCGAAAGGTGTTGAGCATGGGTAGATTTCATCGGCACGACGACGGCACGGTGCACACCCACTCCCACGATCACCCGGCCCACGAGCACGACCACGGCGATCACAGTAGCTACCGGACCGGCGGCCAGCGCATCGATGTCCTGGAGGCGATCTTCGCCGAGAACGACCTGCTCGCCGAGACCAACCGGGCGGCGTTCGAGAGCAACGGGGTCCGCACCCTCAACCTGATGAGCTCTCCCGGATCGGGCAAGACCACGGTCCTGCAGGCGACGCTCGACGAACTCGGCGGCGAGCTCGCGATCGGGGTGATCGAGGGCGATATTGCCACCGATCTGGACGCGGCCAAGCTCAGCGGCCGCGGCGCCCAGGTGTCACTACTGAATACCAGCAACGGATTTGGCGGCGAATGCCATCTCGACGCTCCCATGGTCGGCCGGGCGCTGGGGGGCCTCGACCTCCCCGTTCTGGACCTCGTCGTCATCGAGAACGTCGGCAATCTGGTCTGCCCGGCCGAGTTCGACGTCGGCGAGCACGCCAAGGCCATGGTCTATTCGGTGACCGAGGGCGAGGACAAGCCGCTGAAGTATCCGGTGATGTTCCGGTCGGTGGATGTGGTGCTCCTCAACAAAATCGACCTGGTGCCCCACCTCGACGTGGACGTCGACGCCTATATCGCCCATATCCGTGCAGTCAACGCGGCGGCGACGATCTTGCCGGTCAGTGCGCGCACCGGCGACGGGATGGGCGCCTGGTTCGGCTGGCTGCGGCACTTCGCGGCAGGCGACGCGTGAACGGCGCTCGTCCGAAGCGGTTCCGGGCCCCGCGCTCCTGCAAAGCGTTCGCAGGACAACCCGCCTCGCGTCAGCTGGCCTGGCTCGTCGAATCACCCAGGCGCACGGCGTCTTTCGGTGTTATGCAACGCGTGACTATTAGTGGCTGGGGCCGCACCGTTGACAACGCTCGATAGCGGGAGTAGACCCAAAAAATAGCGCTGCGCAAGTGGGCCGACGGTCGACTCCGGCGGCGCAGGAGCCTCAGCCCGGCTCCGGAAAGCTGCAGCATGCCAACGGAAGCAGCAGTCAAGGCAGAACAGACATTGATCCATGTTCTCTGGATCAACGCGGGCCTCAGTTGTGACGGTGATTCGGTGGCGTTGACTGCTGCCACCCAGCCCAGCGTCGAGGAAATCGCCTTGGGGGCCCTGCCCGGACTCCCCCAGGTCGCCGTGCACTGGCCCCTGATCGACTTCGAATGCGGACCCACCGGAGGAGCGGACGACTTCCTCGAGTGGTTCTTCAAGGCCGACCGCGGGGAGTTGGAACCTTTTGTGCTCGTCGTCGAGGGGTCCATCCCGAACGAGAAGATCAAAAACGAGGGGTACTGGTGCGGGTTCGGCAATGACCCGGCCACCGGCCAGCCGATGACCACCAGCGAGTGGCTGGACCGGCTGGCGCCCAAGGCCACCGCGATCG
Source organism: Pseudonocardiaceae bacterium (assembly GCA_025937115.1). The sequence goes on from JAICSB010000045.1 coordinate 7,940, forward strand.
TGGCGGTCGGGACCTGCGCCACCTACGGGGGCATCCACGCGATGGCCGGCAATCCGACCGGGGCGATGGGAGTGCCGGACTATCTGGGCTGGGATTGGAAGAGCAAGGCGGGCATTCCGATCGTGTGCGTTCCCGGCTGCCCGATCCAGCCGGACAACCTCTCGGAGACTCTGACCTACCTGCTCTACATGGCGACCGGTCAGGCGCCGATGATCCCGCTCGACGACGCGCTGCGCCCCCAGTGGTTGTTCGGCGCCACCGTGCACGAGGGGTGCGACCGGGCCGGCTACTACGAGCAGGGCGACTTCGCCACCGAGTACGGTTCGCCGAAATGCATTGTCAAACTGGGCTGTTGGGGGCCGGTCGTGAAGTGCAACGTGCCCAAGCGGGGGTGGATCAACGGTGTCGGGGGTTGCCCCAACGTCGGTGGCATCTGCATTGGCTGCACCATGCCGGGGTTCCCCGACAAATTCATGCCGTTCATGGACGAACCGCCGGGCGGCAAGATCTCGAGCACCGCGTCGGGTTTGTACGGATCCGTGATTCGCAGTCTGAGGGGTATCACGGAACGCACCCTCGACAAAGAGCCGCGGTGGCGCCACAACGGCGACAAACTCACCACCGGAGCGCGCCGCACCTGGTAGGTCACCTACCGGGTGGGCGCGCTCCTTCCTCCAGTTCCAGACGAAGAGACGTCGACGCATCAGCCAACGCGGACAGCAGCCACAGCGGGAAGAAGTAGCGCGATGACAACCATCATTCCTGAACCCACCCACGCCACACGGGAGCCCGGCCAATTGGTCGACATGGCCTGGGATCCCATCACCAGGATCGTGGGCAGCCTGGGCATCTACACCAAGATCGACTTCGAGAACAAAGAGGTCGTCGAGTGCCACAGCACCTCGTCGATCTTCCGGGGCTACTCGATCTTCATGAAGGGCAAGGACCCTCGCGACGCCCATTTCATCACCAGCCGCATCTGCGGCATCTGCGGCGACAACCACGCCACCTGCTCGTGCTACACGCAGAACATGGCCTATGGGGTCAAGCCTCCGCATCTGGGCGAGTGGATCGTCAACCTCGGTGAGGCAGCGGAATACATGTTCGACCACAACATCTTCCAGGAGAACCTGGTCGGCGTGGACTTCTGCGAAAAGATGGTCGCCGAGACCAATCCGAGTGTGCTCTCGCTGGCCGAGAAGACACCGGCACCGCATGCGGACGCGCACGGCTACAAGACGATCGCGGACATCATGCGTTCGCTCAACCCGTTCTCCGGTGAGTTCTATCGCGAAGCGCTCCTGGTCAGCCGGTGGACACGAGAGATGTTCTGCCTCATGGAGGGCCGGCACGTGCACCCCTCGACGCTGTACCCCGGCGGGGTCGGCACCGTCGCGACCGTCCAGCTGATGACCGACTACATGACCCGGCTGATGCGCTACGTCGAGTTCATGAAAAAAGTCGTGCCCATGCACGACGACCTGTTCGACTTCTTCTACACCGCACTGCCCGGTTACGAGAAGGTCGGGCTGCGCCGCACCCTGCTGGGCTGCTGGGGCTCCTTCCAGGACCCCGAAGTGTGCAACTTCGAATACAAGGACATGGAGCGCTGGGGTAACGCGATGTTCGTCACCCCGGGTGTGGTGGTCGACGGCAAACTGCTCACCCACTCGTTGGTGGACATCAACCTCGGCATCCGAATCCTTTTGGGCAGCTCGTATTACGACGACTGGACCGAGCAGGAGATGTTCGTCAAGACCGATCCGCTGGGTAACGCGATCGACCGGCGTCACCCATGGAACCAGCACACCAACCCGCACCCGCAGAAACGCGACCTGGAAGGCGGCAAATACAGCTGGGTGATGTCACCACGCTGGTTCGACGGCACGGACCACCTGGCCCTGGACACCGGCGGCGGCCCGCTGGCCCGGCTGTGGTCGACCGCCCTGGCCGGCCTGGTCGACATCGGCTACGTCAAAGCGACCGGCAACAGCGTCAAGATCAACCTGCCCAAGACGGCCCTCAAGGGGCCCGTCGAGTTGGAGTGGACGATCCCGAAATACGGCAGCAACACGATCGAACGCGATCGGGCGCGCACCTACTTCCAGGCCTATGCGGCGGCGTGCGCGTTGCACTTCTGCGAAAAGGCGCTCGAAGAGATCCGCGCCGGGCGCACCAAGACGTGGGAGCGCTTCGAGGTGCCCGACGAGGCCATCGGCTGCGGCTTCACCGAGGCGGTCCGCGGCGTGCTCAGCCACCACATGGTGATCCGGGACGGCAAGATCGCCAACTATCACCCGTATCCGCCCACACCCTGGAACGCCAACCCGCGCGATAGCTACGGCACCCCCGGACCGTATGAGGACGCGGTGCAGGGACAGCCGATCTTCGAGGAGAACGGCAGGGACAATTTCAAGGGAATCGACGTCATGCGCACGGTGCGCAGCTTCGATCCGTGCCTGCCGTGCGGTGTGCACATGTACCTGGGAAAGGGCAAGTCCCTGGACAGACTGCACACGCCAACCCAGTCACCCGTCGGGGAGTGACGATCGCAAGCGCGGCGGAGCCGGGCGCAGCGGGTCGGCACAGTAACGGAGGACGCATGGCCGATCGCCCGGAGAGTCCCGAGACCGACACGCACTGGCGCACAGCGGGCGATCGGATCCAGACACTGCTGGATTCTTGCGCGGCAGGTGGCACCGCCACCTACGACCGTGCGCAGCAACTGGTTCGCGAGGTGGTCGGGCTTTACGGCGCCGGGCTGGACCGGATCATGCGGATGGCCGCCGATCCCGGGCCGGCCGGGGGTCTGGCCGAGCGGCTGGCCGCCGACGACCTGGTGGCCAGCCTGCTCCTGGTGCACGGCCTGCATCCGCACGACATACGCCGCAGGGTCTCCGATGCGCTGGATCGGGTGCGGCCCTATCTGGGCTCGCATGGCGGGGACGTCGACCTGATCGACATCGTTCCCGGCGAGGGGCCCGGAGAAAGCACCGTGCGGCTCGCGTTTACCGGCAGCTGTAAGAGCTGCCCGTCGTCCGCGGTGACACTGGAGCTGGCCGTGCAGGACGCGGTCCGCGCGGCCGCGCCGGAGATCTCCTCGATCGAGGTGGTGGTCGCGGCGTCCGCCGACGCGTCCGGCGGGGTGATCCCCGCCGAATCGCTACTGGCGCATCTCCATTCGAACGGGCATGGGGCGACCGGCTGGCAGCCCATGCCCGAGCTGGCCGAGCTGGGCCCGGGTGAGGTCGGGGGTTACCGGGTCGACGGCACCACCATCGTGGCGTGCCGGGTCGGCGACCAGACGTTCGCCTACCGGGATCACTGCCCGGTGTGCGACGACTCTCTGGCCGGTTCGGAGCTGCATGGTCCGATGCTGCGCTGTGCGGGCTGCCGCACGGATTTCGACATCGTCCATGCGGGGGTCCATGCCGGAGCCGACGCCAGCGATGGGTCGGCGAACCACCTCGATCCGATTCCGCTGTTGACCCGCGACGGCCTGCCGTCGGTGGCATTGGGCGCCGACGTGATGGGTGCCCCGGCATGAGCACCCCCTACGACGTCCTGACCCGCATCAGAAGCGACCGGCGCGCCCCCGAGCCGGCGGGCGAGCGCTGCGAAATGTGCGCGGAGCTGATCGCCGACGAGCACCAGCACGTCGTCAATGTGGCTGCCCGGCAACTGATGTGCGTCTGTCGCGCCTGTTATCTGCTGTTCATCGACTCCCACGCGGAGCTGCGCTATCGGGCGGTGCCGGACCGGTATCTGTCGTTTCCCGAGTTCGCGCTGGATCGCCGGGTGTGGGAGGCGCTGCAGATCCCGGTCGGGATCGCTTTCTTCTTCACCAACTCGGCGCTGGGGCACACCGTCGCGTTCTATCCGGGGCCGGCCGGGGCAACCCAGTCCGAGCTGGATATGGACGTGTGGGACACCATCCGCGGTGCCGACTCGCGGCTGGGCCTGCTGGCCGACGACGTGGAGGCGCTGCTCGTCCGGGTCGCCGATGGCCCCCAGGATGACGAATTATCGCGGCCGGAAACCTATCTGGTCCCGATCGACGCCTGTTACGAATTCGTCGGGCGATTGCGCATGCTGTGGCGCGGCTTTGACGGCGGCCAGCAGGCACGCGAATTCATCGACGGCTTCTTCGACCTGCTCACCGCCCGCGCAGTGGAGGTGCCGCGATGAACGCTCCGCCGATGGATGTGAGCTTCGCGGTTCTGGACGTGACGGCCGAGCCGTATACCGTCAGCCCGATCCTCACCGTCCGCGTCGGCGTCACCAGCAGCGGCCCTGCGGCATCCGATCCGGTGCACGCCATCGCCCTGCGTTGCCAGGTCAGGATCGAGCCGCTGCGCCGCTCGTACTCCGACGACGAAGCGGCCGGCCTGATGGACTTGTTCGGGGCCCGCGAACGCTGGGCGAACACCCAACGCACCTTCCTGTGGCAGCACTGCACCGCGATGGTGCCGGGATTCACCGGCAGCACGATCGCGACCCTGCCCCTGGACTGCACCTACGATTTCGAGGTCGCCGCCGCCAAATATCTGCACGCGCTGCGCGACGGCACGGTTCCGATCCAGTTCCTGTTCAGCGGAACGATTTTCGTAAACTCCGAACGCGGCTTCTCGGTTCAGCAGGTGCCGTGGGACCGCGAGGACCGCTACGACATGCCGGTCGGGGTCTGGCGGGAACTGATCGCGCAGCATTATCCCAACAGCGGCTGGATCCGGCTGAGCCACGAAACCATCACGGAGCTGGCCGGCTACAAATCGGGCCGGGGAATGCTCGATTTCGACCACGCCATCACCTCGTTGCTGGGCGCCACCGCCGATCGCGAGGTGACGCGATGACCGCGAGCTGGGATCGGGCCCGCGCCGTCGCCGACGCGGTGCTCTACGAGGGCTATCTGCTCTACCCGTACCGGGGGACGTCGTGTAA
>JAICSB010000472.1 GCA_025937115.1 Pseudonocardiaceae bacterium
GGCTCCACCAGGACGGCAATCTCGTCGGGCAGCGAGTCCGGCACCGGGTGCAGTTGGCTGGCATGGGCGATCATCCGGCGGCTCCAGCCACCTCCGGTGTCGGCGCAGAAGCCGGTCTGTAGCCCAGCAGCCAGCCGTCCGGTGGTGATGTGGTCGCAACGACTGGTATGCCCGGCGAGGCAAGCCCGGCAGGACGCCACGCCGCGCGCCGCGCATCGCAGTACCGGATCGATCACTACCCGGCTGCCCCGGGGTAGCCCGGGCAGCTCGTCGAGGGTGCGCCCGAGCACCTCATGGCCGGGGACGAAGGGCATCGAGGTCAACGGCCCGAGGTAGGGCGATGACCGGCCGGTGAGCAGCCCGAGATCCGACCCGCAGATTCCGGACAGCACCGGCTCGATCCGGCTCCAGGACTCGTCGGCCGGGACCGGGTCGGCCTGCTCGACCAGCCGTAGCGGCGCGACATTGCTGGCCAGCATCCCGGCGAGCCGCCCGCCCGCGCGACTGCCACTGACCGCGCGGGCGGCGAAGTAGCGTCCGGCGGAGCGGTGATACTGCAGCGCGAGGCTCACCGCGGCGCTGCTCTGCAGTCGGCTCCGGTGACGTCGAGCAGCACCTCGAGCAGCCCACCGGTGTGGGCGCCCCAGCGATGCACGACCCAGCGGCGTCGTCGGGCGTGCCGGAACAGCTGGGAGTCCGGGTTGACCACTTGCGGATGCCCGACGGCCTCAAGCAACGGGCGGTCGGAGTAGCTGTCGGCGTAGGCGTAAGACCGGTCCAGGTGCAGACCGTTCGCCTGGGCATAGTGCCGCAGCCACGCCGCGCGCGCCTCGTCGACCAGAGGAGGCGTTTCGAGGAACCCGGTGAGTACACCGTCTTTGGCGTGCATCCGGCTGGCCACCACCTCGTCGAAAAGCACTGACAGCGGCTCCACATGCAGGTCGACCGCACCGGTGATCAGGACGGTTCGGTGCCCGGCCGCGCGGTGGCGGCGGATCTGGCGAGTTGCTTCGGGCATCACCCGGTGCAGCAGCGCGTCGCCGAGAACGTCGGTGACCAGCGCACGCAGCTCGTCGGTCCGCGCGCCGGCGTAGCGGCGCAGGAAGGCTCGCAGCAGCTCGCCGCGGTCGTGGCGCTCCGCCGCGAGATACCGGGGGGCGCACCGGGCCAGGTCGGCCAGCTCTCGTAGCCAGCCGGAGCGGGGCATCGTCGCCAACCGGGCCCACAGGTATGACTCGACGACGTTGGAGTTCACGATGGTGCCCTCCAGGTCGAACACCGCGGCCACGTCGGTGCGCTCGGGCAGTGCCCGCGGCGATGGTGACCGGACCTTTGAAGAAGATCCGCGCCGCTGCCCGGCCCGCCGGACCGTGGCCGTGATCGATGGGCAGTGCACGTCCTGCAGGTAGGCCCGCCAGTCGATGAAGGTGGGGTCGAAGCCGTGCTCAAGGGCCCGCTGGGCCGGCAGTGCCGCATGCAGCTCCCGCAGCCGGCTGTCGTCGTAGATCACCTCGGCGCGGGCGTAGACGCCATAGAGGTCGGCGTATTCGCGCAGCTGCACCAGTTCCTGCTGCTGGCGGCCAAGACTGGTCAGCCAATCCTGGGAGCGCTTCGACGGTGGCAGCGCCAACAGGGCCCGTTCTGCCAACGCCGCGGCCCGGTCCCCGGCGCGCAGCCTCAGCTCTACCTGCTGGCTGCCGGGAAACCGCCAGGTGGGTGGCGCGATATGGCCGCGATCACCGTCGGGAATGGGGTGGTTGTCGAAGTACTCCCGGCACAGCACGTACATGTTCTGGAAGGTCAGCGGGTTAGTGGCGCCGGAGCTGACGTGTAAGTAGGCCGGCCCGGTGGCGGGAGGCCGGGCGGCGGTCGCGAGGATCGCGTTGATCACCAGATCGACCGGGATGACGTCGAGCACGGAGTCGGGCAGCCCAGGGAACTCGCGCAGTAGCCCTCTGCCAAACGAGATGATCAACGGATCGGCCATCTTGAAGCCGTCGATCCAGCCCGGGTAAGGGTGCCGCAGCGCGCTTTCCACGATAGCGGGACGGACCACCGACAGCGGTCGGCCCGGCTGTGCCCACAACGTTTCGGCGACCCGCTCACCCAGGGCTTTGGTGAACGTATAGACGTCCGGCCAGCCCAGACTCCGGGCCCGGGTGCGGCCGTAGTCCACCAGCCTGCGAGTGACCCACTCGGTGCGCAACCGTTCGGCGTCGGCGGTGGTGGACTGCGGGCCGGCTTTGGCGTGCTGCTCGCCTGCTTGGGCCAGCGCGCGGCGGAGCACCTCCGGTCGCCGGGAGTCCCGCTCCACGTCCAGTCGGGCGGCCAGCGCCATTTCCAGCTCGAGGCGCCAGTCCACGGCGTGGTCCAGTGCCACCTCAGTGACGACGCCCTTGCGGGTGCCCGCGACGTAGGCGGTGGAGATGTGCACGACATGCGGCGAGCCGGTCAGTGCCTCATAGAGGTCCGCCACACCCGAGACGTTGGTGCGGAAAGCTTCATCGACAGGGGGGTCGAACGACACCGTCGAGGCACCGTGGATCACGACGTCGAGATCGGCGGGCAGGGTGACCGAACCGAGGCCGCCCTCGACGACGGTGACCCGCTCGCGCACCAGCCGCGCCAATTCCTCGGCGCCGAGGCGCTCACTCAACGGGCGGAACACGTTTTTGCGCAGCAACGCGCGCAGGCGATCGGTCGCGGTGCGCTCGCCCCGGGGCCGGATCAGTACCGAGACATGGGTGTCCGGGTAGCTGGACAGCAGCCGCTCCAAAGCCGCCTGCCCCAAGAACCCGGTCGCGCCGGTGAGTAGCACGTGAGATCCGGCGAGCTCATCGGCACTCACGGCGCTACCACGCCAGCCGGACGGCCGTGATGGTAAGCCGACAGGGCAGCCTCACACACCCGGCGCACCGGCCAACCGAGTAGCTCGGCGACGCGCTCGGCGTCGGCGAGTTCTGGCTTGACAGTTTGCCCTCCCGGTCCGGTGGCAACTTTGATGTTGATCTCCTGCTCGGCCCCAGGCGGTCCGACCGGCACCGGGACGGTGGTCCGCGGCAGCGTGGTGCGTTGCCAGGCGGTCCACCGTACGCCCAGCGTGGTGCTGTGCCGGAACACCGCATCCACCACCGCCGGGCGGATCTGCTCGGAGCACAGTGCCGTAAGCACCTGCCCAGGCCTGCCGTGTCGACCAACGGTGGCAGCGGTCCAGCAGTCCCACGCTCCGGCCGCCCGGACCGCGAGCAGCACCCCCGGCCACAGCTCCGGATCGAGGTCA
>JAICSB010000494.1 GCA_025937115.1 Pseudonocardiaceae bacterium
CCTTCGTCACCCAGCCGGACCTCACCGTGACGATGAACAACGATCTGCTCGACTCCGCGAAGGTGACCAACTCCAGCCCGGAGACGATCGTCTACAAGATCAGGCCGACCGCGGTGTGGTCGGACGGGACGCCGATCACCGCGGACGATTTCAGCTACAACTGGAAGCTTCAGAACGGGCGCGACTGCCCGGGCTGTTCGGTGTCCACCACCGCCGGCTATGACCAGGTTCGATCGGTCGTCGGCTCGGACAACGGCAAAACGGTGACGGTGACGCTGACCAAGCCGTTCACCGACTGGAAGCAGCTGTGGAGTGGTGGCTCGCCGATCTATCCGGCGCACATCGCCGCACAGCATGGGGATACCAAGACCCCGCAGGGACTGGCCGCGTCGTTCAGCTGGTTCGGCGCGAATGTGCCGACCTACTCCGGTGGCCCCTTCCAGATCGACACCGTCAAGAACAACGAGTCGGTCACCCTGGTGCCCAACCCCAAGTGGTGGGGCACCCGCAGCAAGCTCGACCGGCTGATCTACCGGATCATCACCGATGCCAACCAGGAGCCGACAGCGCTGCAGAACCGTGAGGTCCAGGTGATCTACCCGCAGCCGCAGGTCGATCTCGTGCAGCAGATACGCCGGATCCCGGGCGTCTCCTCCTTCGTCGGGCTCGGCCTGAGCTGGGAGCACTTCGACTTCAACCTGCAAAGCGGCTACCTCAATGACCCGGCGCTGCGCACCGCGTTGTTCACCGCGGTCGATCGCCAAGCCATCATCAACAAGACCGTGGGCCAGTTCGCCACCAAAGTGAAACCGCTGAACAGCCACAACTTCGTTCCAGGAGAGAGCGGTTACCGGGACGTGATCAGCGACACCGGTCAGGGTTCGGGCAACCTGGCGAAGGCCAAAGAAATCCTCGTCGCCGCCGGATACAAGATTGACGGCGATCAGCTCAAGACACCCATCGGGCTGACGGTGCCGCCATTGCGGATGCGATACACCATCGGCAACCAGGTCCGCCAGGTCGAGTGTGAGCTGTTCGCCCAGATGGTCAAGCCGCTGGGGGTCACCGTGCAGGTGACGCCGACCGACGACCTCGGCGCTACGACGTCTAGAGGCGACTACGACATCATCGTATTCGCCTGGGTCGCCTCTCCGTTCCCTTACGCCAACGCCGTGCAGATCTGGGGCACCGGGCAGGGCAACAACTTCGGTCACTACAGCAATCCGGACGTCGACCGGCTGATCGCCGCGGCCGCTAGCCAGACCGACGAATCGCTCGCCAAGGAGACGCTCAACGCGGCGGACCAGCGGCTGACCAACGACGCCTACGTGCTACCGCTGTACCAGAAACCGACCTTCATCGCGCTGTACGACAACATCGCCAACGTGCGCAACAACTCCTCGCTGGACGCCCCGCCGTACAACGTCGCGCAGTGGGGCTTCCGCGCAGCCGGTTGATCACGCAGCGATCAGCGGGTCAGGATGGTGAGGAAGGCTTGCCAGGCGGGAGTGGGGACGGCCAGGGCGGGGCCGTCGGGGTCTTTGGAGTCACGCACCAGCACCCTGCCCGGCGCGGGCGCGACCTCGACGCAGGCACCGTTGCCCGTGCTGTAGCTGCTGGTGCGCCAGCCGACCTGGACGCAGTCCCCGTTGCCCGTGCTGTAGCTGCTGGTGTGCCAGACGATGCTGTCCGGCTCAAACGCGGCCATCATGGTCCTCTCGATCCGCGTAAAGCCCGGTTGCCAGAGCGGCAATCAGCTCCCGTGATTCTCCCTCACCCAGTGCAGTTTTCGCCAGTGCGGCCAGGATGCGCCGGTAGGCGGCAATTTCCTCGGGCCGCTCCAGGAACAAGCAGGCGGTCTCGCTGTCCAGGTAGGTCACCGGCTTGAACTCGGCGAACTCCATCAGCTTGAATGCCCCGGCGATGCCGGCGTGGCCCCCGCGCGCGGCGGGCAGCACCCGCAGGGTCAGGTAGGACCGCGTCGATATCCGCCGCAGGTGCTCCAGCTGCTCGGCCATCACCACCGGCCCACCGACTGGCAGCCGCAGCGCGAACTCGTGCAGGTAGTAGGTGAAGGCGGCCGGGCGGTCCCGGCTGAACAGGCTCTGCCGGGCCAGCCGGGCGGCCACCCGGCCGTCGACCTCGCCCGGGGGAACGTTGACCGTTTCCTGGATCAGCGCGCGGGCGTACTCGGCGGTCTGCAGCAGGCCCGGCACCACCATCGGCTGGAAGTCGCTGATGGTGACCGCCTTGTTCTCATGGTCGATCAGCGTGATGAGCTGCTGGGGCAGCCGGGTGCCGTGCTGCTGGAACCAGCCCGGAGTGTCCTGCTCCCGGCGCAGCGCCAGCAGCCGGTCCCGCTCAGCGCCCTTGACCCGGCACACTCCGAGGAACGCGGCGATATCGGCCTCGCTGGCCGCGCGCTTGCCGGACAGCAGCATGGACACGAAACTCGGTGACACGTCGAGGGCGTGGGCCGCTTGCTTACCGGTCAGCCCGGCGTGCTGCATGGCCTGGCGCAGCCCCTCACCCAGCTCCCGGCTGCGGATCGTCGGCTCGCGATGTGGCATGGTGACACCTCCCGGCGCAAGATCATAGACCCGCACATCGCGAAATGTGGTCAGCGCAGTCAGATTCACCAATGGTGAATACATTTGACCTGGTGCTGGTTGTGGTCGTTAACCAGCTGAGCTGGATCTGGGTGTCTGACCAGGCGGTCACGGTGGGTCGACGTAGGCTACGGCCGTCGGCGGCGTGAGGGGGTGCGGCCGGCCGAAGGGACCCCTAGCAGGAAGACGTTCATGCTCGCCTACGCCGTTCGCCGGATGCTCGTCTCGGTGCCGATTCTGGTCATCGCGACGTTCGTGGTCTTCGTCATGGTGTCGCTGTCCGGCGATCCGCTGTCCGAGCTCAAGACCCGCAACCCACCGCCACCGCCGCGCACCCTGCAACTTGAAGCCCATCGGCTGCATCTCGACGAGCCACTGCTGGCGCGCTACTGGCACTGGATCACCGGGGTTTTTCACGGTGACTTCGGTCCCTCGGTGCAGTCCACCCAGGTGATCGGCCCCGAGCTGGCGCATCGATTTCTGGTCACCTTCCGGCTCATCGGGGTGGCG
>JAICSB010000330.1 GCA_025937115.1 Pseudonocardiaceae bacterium
AGGAGAGACGCAAAGGCTCCGAATGGAAGCCCAGCCGCGCCTTGTGTGGCCGAGACTCTCAGTGGCACGAAGCCCCGGATCGCCGCCAGATCAAGGCATTCGGCCGCCAGTCGGGTCTTCCCTACGCCCGCCGCCCCGGCGAGGACGATTGCACCGCGGTTCGCACGCATCAGCGTGCTCGCTCGCTTCAGCTCGGCCCCTCGCCCAACGAGTGGCCAGTTCACCTCCGGCAAGCCGGAATTCACCCCTAGATCGTCGCGGACAGTGGCAGCAAAGTCGAGCTGGTGCACAGCCGGCGTCCGGGCCGAAAACCGTATTACTCAAACTTTGTCCCGAAGCTGCGCCAGGGCTCGCGCCCGGGTGGGTCCGATCCCGCCGGGCGGGATTCCGCAGCTGCGAGCGACCTCGGCGTAGGGGCGGGGGTGATCGGTGAACAGTGCCCGCAACAGGGTCTGCCGGCGGGGCGACAACTCGCTGACGAGGTTCCACAGTCTCCGGGTGATGTCGGCGTCGATGACCCGCTGTTCGGGGCCAACGAAGGGATCAGCCACCGCTTCGAGCGCCTCCTTACATGCGCTCGGGGTGCGCTGAGCATGGCGCAGGATGCTGAGACATTCGCGGCGTGCGGTGGTGGCCAGCCACCCGCCCAGCTGTTCCGGGTCACGTATCTCATGGGCGTGTTCGGCCAGCCGCAACCAGGTCATCTGCACCGCATCGAGGGCGTCCGCTTCCTGCAATCGAAACGAGCGCACCGTTGCGAAGACGCGCTTACCGTGCCGGAGGAGGATTTCTTCCCAGGCCGCCTGGTCCCCATTTCCGGCTCGGCGCAGCAGATCCGCGACGCTCGGTGTGGCGCCAGTGTGAGTGGCGCCGGTGTGAGTAGTTGTCATCGACATCGCAGCCCCTTGTGAGGAATCGCCGAAAAGGTGCCTCGCCGTGCAAAACTAGGTATCCCCCGAAAGAAATCTGAAGCGGTTAACGCAGGTGTCGGAGCCGGCGCCACGCCCAGCTGTCCGAGAAGTCCCGATCGATCAAAAGAAGTCGCGCCGAGACGATCACGTCGCCTGCCTCATCTTTGACTCCTTCCGCCTGCCGACTATTGGGATTGTCTGCAGCGGTCATGTCGCCGGCTGTCAGCTACCTGACATTGACACTGTCAGCTCGCGGACAGCTTGACGGCTTGTGTCAAAGGGGCGCTGTGGACGGCACCCGAAAACTGACCCCCTGGCGGCACTTGGGTTCCAGGGCGAATTTCGGTGATCGTCGCACTACCGTCCGGCTGGTGGCGGGACTGAGGTCTTGACCCGGTCGACCATCAGGCCTGGGGGATCAGCCCCTCCTCGATCGCCTTGATCTGGAGGGCGAGGAACTTCGAGTAGGTGCGGGCCTGCTGGAGGTTCCCGCCCATGAACCAGAGGCCGGGGTGCCCGGAACGGCGCCAGATCGTCCGCAGCTCGCCTTCGTGGTCGAGGCCCCATACCGGCCTGGCAGCGGTTGGCCACGTCGTCGCCGAGCAGGGCCCGGGCGCTCTCGCGCATGTTCTGGTAGCCGGTGGGGCACTACCGTTCATCGCGTTTCTCCGATCACCGGTCGGTGGATAGGGCCTGGTTGACGGGCGCGCGATTCCGGTCCGGTTTTTTCGCGAGGAGCTCCCGTTTGAGGACTTTCCCGGTGGGGGTTACGGGCAGGGTTTCGACGAACTCGACGGTGCGGGGCGCCTTGTAGCCGGCGATGAGGGCCTTGGTGTGTGCCCGAATCTCCGCTTCGCTCACCTGCCCGCCCGGCTTGCACACGACCACGGCGTGCACCCGCTCGCCCCACTGCTCGTCGGGCAACCCGACCACGGCACAGTTCGCCACCGCGGGATGGGTGGCGACGGCGTTTTCCACCTCGGCGGAATTAGACGTTCTCCCCACCTGTGATGATCATATCCTTGATCCGGTCGACGATGTAGACGTAGCCGTGGGCGTCCATCCGGCCGGCGTCTCCGGTGTGCATCCAGCCCCCACGTAGCGCGGTGGCCGTGTCCTCCGGCTTGCCCCAGTAGCCCAGCATCATGTGACCACCCCGGACCACGATCTCGCCGACCTGACCCCGAGGAAGTTCCCGGTCGTCGGGGTCGACGACGCGCACTTCGGCGTGCGGGGCGGCTCGGCCACCCGAGCCGAGCCGGTCAGGATACGAGCTGTTGGCCTCGTGATCAGCGGGCAGCAGGGTGGCCACCGGACCGAGTTCGGTCATGCCGTAGGCCTGCGTGAAGCCGGCCCCAGGCAGGGCCTCACGGGCCCGCTCGAGCACCGGGACGGGGATCGGGGAACCGCCGTAGCCGAGTCCCTGCAAGCTGGACAGGTCGTACTCCACGCGCCGCGGATGGTCGATAAGTAGCTGGATCATGATTGGGATCAGCGCAGTTTCGGTGACCCGGTGCTGCTCGATCGCCTCCAACACCGCGACCGGGTCGAGTTTCGGCACGACGATGTGGGTTCCCCCGATGACGCTCACTCCGATGACCGCCGCCACTGACGCGAGGTGGAACATCGGCGCGGCATGCAGGAACCGCTCAGACGAACCGAACCCCCCGCCCACTATCGAACCCAGCGCTGAGGTCAGCAGGTTGACGTGGGAAAGCATGACCCCTTTAGGGAAGCCGATAGTGCCGCCGGTGTAGAACAGCGCCGCCAGGGCGTCCCCGCCCCTGCGGACGTCGTCGACCGCCGGTCCCGCGGCGACCAGTTCCTCATAGCCCAGCATGCCGGGCGGCGGCCCAGCATTCCCCACGTGAATGAGGGTGTCCAGCCCGACGTAACGGTCCCGAATGGCGGGTAGCAGCGGGATGAAGGTGTCGTCCACCAGCAGCACCCGGGTCTGCGAGTCCTTTAACGCGTAGCCGATCTCCGCCGGTGACCAGCGGATGTTGACCGGGTTGAGCACCGCGTCCGCCCACGGCACCGCGAGGTAGTACTCGATGAACCGATCGGAGTTCAACCCCAGGTAGGCCACCCGGTCTCCGGGCTCGACGCCGAGTCGCCGCAGTGCGCCGACCAGGCGCGCCACCCGGTCAGCCTGCTCGGCGAAGCTTCGCACCCGATCACCGAAGATCGTCGCAATCCCGTCGGGATTCTGCTGCACGGCCCGGTGCACGAATTGCGTAGGTATATCGGGGACTCCCTTTTTTCTCCGCCAGTTACTCGGGCCCTGTCTGCGCGCTCACTCGCTCGGCAGGCCGTGTAGCCGTAGCACATAGAGGTCGTTGCGCAGGACGTCCTCGGTACGACTGCGCAGCATGTCCAGATCGTCGTGGACGGAGAGGTGACGTCCGCTGAGTCAGTCGACCTCGCCGGTGGCTATCCGCAGCAGCAGTTCGGCGATCTGGTGTGGTTGCGCCCCCCGACCGGCGGTGATTTCCTGACGGCCCCAGTCCCGTAACCCGCCTTGCGGTGAGCCGGCGGGCGCGGTGCTTGTCAACGCCGGTTCGCCAAGCCCGATCGCCAGGATGCCGGGATGAACGCTGAAGACGCTGATCCCGTGTCGCCTGGTCTCGGCGGCGAGATTCTCGGTGAACTTGACCACGGCAGCCTTGGACACCGAGTAGGCGGATGCCAGCGGCCAGCGGAACACACCGGCCTGGCTGGTCACGTTCACGATCCGGCCGCCCCGGTGGGCAACCATCTCCGGCAGCACGAGCCGCTGCAGAGCTCGACGCTGCGCAGGTTGACCTCGACGGTGCGCCACCAGTCCTGCTCGGGGACTTCCCAGGCCGGTCCGGCCGGTCCGCTGACCCCGGCGTTGTTGACGAGTACGTCGACGGGGCCGAGCTTGTCGACGGCGGCTGCGGCGGCCCCAGGGTCGCTGAGGTCCGCGCTGGCCGCAGCGGCGACGCCACCCGCTGCCTCGACTAGTTGCACCGACTCGGCCAGTTGGTCGGGCCCACCGCGGCGCCCGCGCTGGCCAGGGCCACCGAGCCGGCCAGGGCAGGCTGTGTCCGCTGCACGGCAACCATCACCGTCCCGCGAGAGTGAGGCAGGCCAGTCGGGCGCCGGCCTTTCCTGCGTGCCCCGGATCCGTGGCGGTCTGCATCGCTTCGTGCACCACGATCGAGTCTGGTGCGCGGTCGGTCAGGACGAAGGGCACTGTGGTACGCGACGTGCCAGCGCCGGTAGCGTCAGTCCGAACATCAAGCCAGATCTCATTGCTCGGGTTGGCGTACTCGGGGTTGCTCGATGGCGCTTGGGGGGTGGCTGCCGGATCGATGTGGTTCTGGAAGTGCGGTCCGGCCGCGTCGCCATTGGCACCACAGGCCTTGGTGTGCGCGTGCACCGCGTAGCCCCGATTGGGCAGCAACCCGGAGACCGCGAACTCCGCCCGAGTGGAGCCGTCCGAGGACGGGGTCATTGCGACCGTCATAGCCGCACCGATCGGCGCCAGGTCCCGGCTGTAGGTGATAGCTTTCGAGGCTGGACTCGGCATTGTGAGCGTGTCGC
>JAICSB010000018.1 GCA_025937115.1 Pseudonocardiaceae bacterium
GACCGTTGATCGCAACGGTCATCTGGTGGGCAGCGCCGTCGGCCGTAGCGATGAACGCGTCACCGATCGTGAAGTGCGACGTCCGGTCCTGTTCGCCGTACACTCCGTTGCCGAAGTCCTTGCCGTAGTCGTGGATATCCACGGTTACGTGGGTCCCAGGATCCCAGAACTGCTGCGGACGCCAGTGCACCTCCTTCTTGGAGAACCAATAGAAGGCACCGTCGACAGGTGGATCCGTGGTGACGGTAATCGTGTTCTCGGCGGCTTGTCTGTCCGTGATCGGCTCGTCGAAATATATCGAGACTGGCTGACCCACGCCGACCGTCTCGCCGTTGAGCGGATTGATCGACGGGAAGGCAAGGGTCCGCGGCGCGATGGTGGTGAACGTCGAGGTGCTGCGCACCTGACGGTTGTCGTCACCGACCGCAGTGGCGTTGATCGTGTAGGTCTTACCGTAGCCCAGCGGTTCGGTGGTCTTCCAGGTTGTGCTGTCGGGCTGAAGCTGGCCGGCCACCGGAGTCCCCTGCGGACTGGCTACCGCCACCTCGCCGAGCTTGCCCCTCGCGACGGTCACCGTGATGGTCGCCAGCGGTGAGATGTCGGCCGCCTGATTCACCGGATCGCTGGTGATGACCGCGACCGGAGGAGGCAGTGGTGCGGCGGTCTGGTGCGCCGCCGGAGTCGGCGCGCTGAGGTGGCCCGAGCTGCACCCCGTCAACAACGCCCCGAGCATGCCGACGAGAAGTAACACCGTGATCACTGCACTGCGTCTGACCAGCCCTGACACTGTCCTCCGACGTCCAGTCGCCGGACCTGACCTGCTCACCCCCACGGGCACCATCCATTTCCGTGATCTACTACAAGGAGTTCAGTCTGCCGCCCCTGACTGACAGACTCGGCGCGCTCGCCGATTGGACACGTGTGTACCGACGCGCGACGCCCTTGCGCGGTTGCTCGTAGGCCTGATTCGGCCCGGTGGTCGCAAGCATGCTAGCGTCCTGCCGTCGCGCCGAGCATGGTCCGACACCAGCGCCGCTAGCTCAACTGGCAGAGCAGCTGACTCTTAATCAGCGGGTTCGGGGTTCGAGTCCCTGGCGGCGCACATTGTTGTAGCTGGTCATTGGGGCTGTGCCGGGCCACCAACATCAAGCGACATCAGGTGCTATAGGCGTCGGATCGGTGCGAGATGTCGAGAACGATGACGGTCTGGGAACTGTGGTCGAGGCGATAGCGGATGCGCCAGTCGCGGCCGCGGCGGGCTGAGTACTGACCTTCGTACTCATCGCGAAGCGGGTGACCGACTCGGAGCGGATTGTCCAGGAGCGGGCCGGTCATGAACTCGGCCGCTGCCGTCGCGATCTTCTCCGGCAACTCGGACAGCTGTTTCTGTGCCCGACGTCGGAGGTCCAGGTTCCAGCGGTTTTCCAAACGATCGGGTTAGTCGGTTCGGGTCACGCCACGCCGCTGGTCGGCGGGAACAGGTGCCTGAACCGGCGACGGAACTCGGCCTCGTCGATGCCGGGCTGATCGTCGCCGTCCGGAGAGGCAGCTTCTCCCCACTCGACGCGCTCGGCGGCATCACGTCTCCACCACGCGGTCTCCTCCTCGGACTCCAGCTCGAGAAGATGTGCCCATTGCTCGGCGGACACGAGCACCACCGGCGTGTGGCCAGGACGTACCAACGCAACTGGACCGTGGCCGGCCTCAACCTCGTCGGCGAGCGGACCGATCGGGTCGGCGTCGTCCAGTGGTTCGAGTCGCATGACCCAAGTATGGCGCAGATCGGTACCAGCTAGCAGTCAAGGACCACAAGTCGGCGCGCGGTTCAGTACCGGCCAGCCCGCACATCCGACAGGAACGCCAGCTCAGCGTAGGTACCCCGCCGACGCTCCAGCATGAGGCATACCTCGGTGGCCACCGTGGCAGGAATGAGTAGAGGACCGGGCAGCCGCTCCAGCAGGTACTTGCACTCCTGGTGGTGATCGTCGCGGTCGTTGATGACGGCCACGATCGGCCCAGTGTCGACCAGGATCACGCGGCGGTACCCGGTTCGGTTCGCAGAATCTCCTCAACCCGCTCCGCCAGGTCGGGTTCGGCCGACAGCGTGCCCGCGCTGGCGAACGTGCGGACCGGGTCCGATGCCAACCGTGTCGAGTCCGGGTACGCTCTCAACTGCTCCGCCAGCGGGTGCGCCTGCTCGTCGGTCATGCCAGCCTCAATGGCAGCGCGCAGTACCGCGCCGATCGCCGCGACCCGGTCCTCAGGTAGCACGTCGATCAGCCGGTGCACTTCGTCCCTGGTGGCCATGACGCCAGGGTCCCACGGCAAACATCCGCTCGGCCTCACCGGTCGTTCACACATCGGCCACTGGCACACCGAAACGTAGCTCGTCTTCAGCTCCCGGCTTCGCAGTGTGCTGCTGATACCTGGTTGTTGTCTGCGTTGTCGTCGTCGCTGTTATCAGGGCTGGTTTCGCTGGCGGCTCGCTAGCGAAGATCAAGGTACTCGTATCGGTGGCTGGGGGTGCGCGTGATCTCACATCGACGAGACCATCACGTGCGCGCGCCTATTCCGGCGCTCTGTTGGCCGTCTTCGGGGGTGGGCGTTTCTCTGGCAAGCGACAAGATTGTTGCTTGTGGTGCCTGCCTGCCGTCGTGTGCGGAGATACGCTGAGGCAACGAGCCGGAACAGGTGGATGCCGCCCGGCGTAGCTGCGACGTGAGGATGTCTCTGGTGGCCGACGAGGTTCGACCGAGTGACCCCCGGCTGAACCGTTGGCAGGGCGGTGGCAGTTCGGAGCCGATACCCGCGGCTGAGAGCGTGGTCGAGGAACCTTGCGATTCCGAACTTGTGCGAAGACTCGGGGATGCCGACCGGGCGGCATTGTCTCAGCTCTATCAGCGTTTCGGGCGACCGTGCTACTCGCTGGCCCGGCGAATCTGCGCGGATCAGGGACTGGCCGAGGACGTGGTGCAGGAGGTGTTCCTGACGCTGTGGCGTGAGCCGACCCGGTTCGACCCATCTCGGGGTGACTTTGCTACCTGGCTGCTGACGCTGATCCACCACAGGGCGGTGGACACGGTGCGAAAGGAGAGCACCATCCGGCGACGGGTGGTCTCTGCTCCGGAGGCGGGCGAGGATTGGTCGCCAACGCCAGTACCGGGCGCCGATGCGGCGGCGATTTCGCGCGTCGCGGCCGGCCAGGTGCGCACGGCGCTTCGTCGCCTACCGGTCGAGCAGCGGCGGGTGCTCGCTTTGGCCTATTTCGGCGGGCACACTCAGCGTGAGATTGCCGTACTGACTGGTGTCCCGCTGGGCACGGTGAAGTCCCGCACGTTCGCCGCGGTGCAGCGCCTGCGCTCGCTGCTGACCGAGCAGTTGGATCCTAGCGCCCTGGTCGCAGAGGCCCGAATGCTCAGGGAGGTGGTGAACCGATGAACGACCAGCAGGACCGTGTTAGCGGCTGCCCGTACCGCGAGTTGGCGGTCGGCTGGGCATTACACGCCCTGGAGCCCGTCGCAGAGTTCCAGGTCACCGGGCACCTGGCTGATTGCCCAACCTGCGCCAGCATTGCCGCGGAGACCGAGGAGGTCGGCGCCATGCTGGCCCTGTCCGTCCCGCAGACGATCCCCAGTGTGGGATTGGAGCAGCGGATACTCAGCGCCACGGGCGCCAGTCGGGCAGCGCCGGCCGTGTCGCTGGTACTGCCGATGCAGCCAGGCCGACCCATCACGGAGCCATCTGAGGTCGACTTCCGGGGATGGCTGTCGATCACCTGGGCTGACGTGGTGGGTCACGCGGGAGTTGAGCAAGCGCTGCTGGCGGTGGGTAACAGCAGGATCGGGTAGACGGCGGGCCTGCCCATCCGAATGGTCACGGTGCAGGTCATGACTCATATTTCGGGAGAATGCTGATCATGCCAGCCACCCAGGAATTTAGTGACGAGTTTCGGCAGCGTGCGGTGCGGATGGTGCTCGACGGGCGCCCGGAAGCGGATGGCCAACTCGGCGCGATCGAGCGGGTCGCTGATCAGTTGACAGTGGCTCCGCAGACCCTGCAACAGTGGGTCGAGCAGGCCGGGGCGAATGAGACTAGCGAGTCCTCGGACGCGACCCCGCCCGCCCAACCCGACACCTACGAGGAGGGCTTGCTGCTGGTGCAACGCGGCGAACTCGATAAGGCGGAGACGCTGTGGCGCACGGCGGCCGAGGCCGGCAACACCGACGCCGCCACCGGTCTCGGCCGGCTGCTTGTGCAGCGCGGCGAGCTCACCGAGGCGGAGGCATGGTGGCGTACCGCAGCCAAAACGGGCAACATCGACGCCGCCAACTACCTCGGTCTGCTGCTGGTGCAGCGTGATGAGCTCGCCGAGGCGGAGACCTGGTGGCGCAGCACCGCCGAAGCCGGCAACATCGCCGCCGCCACCGTGCTGGGCGTGCTGCTGGTACAGCGTGGCGAGCTCGCCGAGGCGGAGACCTGGTGGCGCAGCGCCGCCCACGCCGGCAACACCACCGCGGCATTCAACCTCGGTCTGCTGCTCAAGCGGCGCGGCGATTTCGACGGAGCGGCACGGTGGTCACGGGCCGCCGCCGAAGCCGGTAACACTGACGCCGCCAACAACCTCGGCCTGGTGCTGGAAGAGCGTGGCGAGCTCGATGAGGCCGTGGCCTGGTACCGCACCGCCGCCGAGGCCGGTCACGCCACTGCGGCCTACAATCTAGGCCTGCTGCTCAAGCAACGCGGCGAGCACGACGAAGCAGCGACCTGGTACCGCACCGCCGCCGACGCCGGCAATGCCGGCGCCGCCAACAACCTCGCCGTCCTGCTCGAACAGCGCGGCGACGTCGACGAAGCAGCGACCTGGTACCGCACCGCAGCCGAAGCCGGAAACAGCAACGCCGCCTACAACCTCGGCGTCTTACTGGCGCGGCGCGGCGAGCTCGACGAGGCCCGGGCTTGGTATCGCACCGCCGCCGACGCCGGTCACACCACCGCCGCCAACAACCTGCGCATCCTGCTAGGCCCAGAACGATCTTAGGCCGGGCTCATGACCGCTACTGCAGCGTTCGTCCAGCAGGTCTCATCGCCACTGCCGTGCACCAGCGCGGCGATCACATGTCGAAAACGACCTGGTCCGGGACCCGGTGACGGGTGACAACCTCGCGGGTGGGTCGAAGAGCACGGATAGGCGGGTACCGGCGCTCAGCCACGTGCCCGCACCGCTATAGGCAACATGTGCGACGCATTCGGCTCGGCACAATACTCCCCGTACCCGCCCGTCCGGGCGACCGACACGATAATCTTCCGCAATTCTTCAACAAAGTGCAGGATGTTCTTATGTGCGATGTCGTTATCGGGGTAGCGACACGCCACGTGCAATCCTTCGTGGATTCTGGTGATCCAGACGCACACCTGATCGCCGTACGACACTCTCATGATAGTTGATGCGTTCCAACCGGCCCACAGATCAGCCCCGGGAACGGCTCGGGCGTCGACGTATGAGATCAGCGAGAACAGGTCGGGTGAAGTGGGATGGAAGTCTGAACCCAACAGGTGGAGAACCCGAGCGATGGGCATTCGGGCCATAGACCTGTTGGTGTGTAGGGCATTGCGCGCCAACTCCAGCACTCCCCGGAAGTCCTGGGCCTGGGCTGTGCGGATCTCGATCGGCGCAGCGCCGACGTACCACCCCACCGATTCCGACCACTGCGACTTCGCTCGCGTGTGGAACGGGACGACGGTCCGGCACGTTGCGCGGCCACCGATCTCAAGGACGGCGATGCTTGAGGTGGCCAGGACGCCAGCCAGGATGCCTCCGTACCGTCGGCAGCACACGTCGAAACTCGCCGCGTCCGAGTCGTCCACCAGCATCTCCTGCAGGAGGTTCTGCCTGGGTAGCTCACCGAGAACGATTCCGAGATCCAATGGAAAGGTTGGCAGCATGCCATCGCAGGAGCCGATGAACTCCCGCCAGCGCGCGACGATCTCGTGGGAGTCGTCGATCCGATCTGCCTGTGCCCGCTCGATCTCGCAGAAGTCCACATAGCTGCCGACCTCCGGCGGGACTGCGGCGCGGCCCTCAACGCCCGCCGCATAGAGTTCGTGGATCTCCGCGGCCATCAGATGAAGCGAGTAGGCGTCGACGTTGGTGTGATCGAAGGCCAGGTACAGGCTGGTGGAATCGTCCCGGACAACAGCGGCGTAGATGAAGTTCGGCCAGCTCAGAGCATCCGTCGCCGCATCAAAGCGGTCCTGCAGGTGCTGGCACAGGTCTTCTACCCGAGGGAAGTAGCCCACCATTTCACGGTGCAACAACACGTCGTCGACGGCCAGGGTGAACCGCCGCAGCTCGTCGCCGACCCACTGGAATCCACTGCGCAGCGTCTCGTGGCGTCGCGTCCACAGCCCCAGCGCGGTGTCCAGAATGTCGAGATCGACGTGACCTGGAATGTCGAACGCAGTGCCCACCCAGGCTGGGATGTACCGGCCCCGTTGACGCAAGGTTCGGACGGTCCGGACGTGTGATTCCTGGACGTACGCCGCAGGTCGGGAGTCCTTAGGCGCGTCGTCTGCGAAGGCGACAGTAGCCGGGTGCAGCGTCCACTCGATGAGTCGTCCGGAGCGGACACCGCAGCGCAGAATGTCGGTGATTATCACCGGATCTCCGTTCACTTGCACCTCGGGGCACGCGCCGGGACGGCCAAAACCCGGCTGATACTACTGAAGGCCCCTCCGAGCTATGCCCCGGCAACTGAAGTCCGCCGCTGGCTGCCAACGAGCACGTCCTCACCACGTCGGTGATCCGGGTGCGATGATGCCCCTCGGCACCGAACATCCCGCGCCGCAGCGCGCCGGGCTCCGGCTGCGTGGCCAGCCTGTTCCACGCCAAAGCCCGCACCGGCACCCCGCGCCGCCGTCTGATCAACATCCCCGCACGGATCGCTTGCCGAGCCCGGCATCAGCTGTAGCAGGTCGGGCGCAAACGGATCGTCCGTTTGGGAAGCATGAGCCGAGTAGGCTGCTGCCTATTCGCCTTGCCGCTGGCTCTCAAGATCGTCAATACTGAGTGGCAACCGTGCAAAATCGCACTGCCATCACTCAGTTTCGGCGATCATGACCCGCGCTCACCCTCGCCACCAGCGGATCTTCCCAGAAGACAAGATTCACGCGCACCCATGGCGGACCACTGTCCAGCAGGGCCACTGTTCGGGATCTTCAGGGCACTCCAACGAGGCGGCCTCGCTTTTTCCGGATTGCGGCAGTGTCGCGTGCTCACGACGCCATGCTCAGTCGGTCTTCTCAACGGATACATCCATGGCGCGGATGGCGTCGAAAAGCCGGTCCGGGTCCCAATCCGGCTCGACATCGTCGTGCAAGTCCTCTGCTTCGCCCAAGGTGAGGGTAGCAATCCGAGTGTCGTCACCGATTTGAATGTAGTAGTTGGTGAAGGTGGGACGGCCTGCGCCGGCAGGAACCGTCTTAGGGCGCAGCTCTTCGGCCTTGACCGTGGCCTTGACTCCCTGGCAGGCGCTGGCGTTAAGGCGTTCCTCGATCGCGGTGGCGATCCTGCGGGCGTCGTCTACAAGCATGTCGCTATCCCCTTCGCCGGGTCGCATACAAATACGCGTAGATACTTATCACCCTGCGTGCAGGCAGCCGCGTACCGGTCCCATCATCCCCTCCTCAGCGCACCCGACCTTCGGCCGGCGCAGGCGGGGGCAGGACTTTGCGGCGCGAACGCCATGGCGAAAAGCGGTCAGGGCCTCGCTGGTTTGAGCGCAGCGAGCGACTCGAACCCCGATAGCTCGATGAGCCGGCGGGTAGACGAGCCAGGTGGAACGATGAGTTCCAGGGTGATCCTCAGCGCCTGTAGCCGGGATGCCAGGGTGAACAAGATCCTTACTCCAGCGCTGTCCATGTAGTTGAGATCGGTCAGGTCGACCGACACTATAACCGGCTGATTGGACACCGCCTCCCGGATCTCGTCCTCGACGGTGGCGGCGTTTGCTAGATCGACCTCGCCGCTGAGACTGATGCGTACGGACCTGTTTTCAGCGCTGACTTCGACCCTCGCGTCGGTCATCGAGGTGCCTCCTCGCCCAGGCGACGACGGATGACCACGTTGGTTCCGGTGGGGCCGTGATCGATGCGCAGATCGTCGCTGCAGTTCCGCATGAACATCGTTCCGCGTCCTCGGTTCTCACCGCGGGGCGGCCGCCAACGGCCGGTATCTCGCACGGTGGCGAGTACATCGGGCATCTGGAGCTCTAGATGCACACTCACGGTGCCGCCACCAGGTCCGTAGGCGTGTTCAACGGCGTTGGTGGACGCTTCACCGACTGCGACGAGCAGGTCAGCGACCGTACGCGGGGCGGCACCGACCGCCGATAGCCAGCGGCGCACCGCAAAGCGGATGTCTCTCAGCGACCACGGCAGCGCTGGCATGACGAGGTCTAACGGACCGATCTCGCCGCTGTCCTGGCGGCGCAGCGCCAGTATCGCCACATCATCGCCAGCGGGATCATCCCCCACCAGCCGGGCCATGATCTCAGCGCAGACTGAGTCCACCGGGCCAGCCACGACCGAACCACACAGCCGGTCCAGGCCGACGTTCAGCGAGGTATTTCGGCTCTCCACCAAACCGTCCGTGTAGAAGCAGAGCAACGCACCCGGCGGCACGTTGATGGTCGTCGCCCGGCGTCGCAGCCCACCGGGCACACCGACCGGATGGTCGCTGGGCACGTCGAGCAGGACTGCTGGTTGACCGGGTAGGGCAAGTACCGGCGGAGGATGGCCCGCCGAGGACAGGTGCAGCCGGCCAAATGACGGCTCGAACATCGCCAACAGCACGGTGGCCATCGTCTCGGGATCGAAGTGTTGTACCTGCTGGTCGAGTCTGCCAAGCACCTCGGCGGGATCACCGCCGAGCAGTGCATAGCCGCGCAACACGCTGCGTAGGCGACCCATCACGTCAGCGGCGACCAAGCCGCGCCCAACCACATCTCCGATCACAACGCACAACCAGCCGGAGGGAAGGGTGAAAACGTCATACCAGTCGCCGCTGACTCCGCCATTCTCGGCGGGCACGTAGCGAGCCGCTATCTCAAGGCCCGGCACCACAGGCAGCCGCGCTGGCAGCAGGCTGTGTTGAAGCACCACCGCAGCAGCGCGATCCACCTCAACGCTGCGGGATTGGGTCGCCAATGCGACTCGGTCGGCCACGATCTGGAGCAGACTGACGTCGTCGTCGGTGAACCGGCGGGGGGCGAGTGTCCCGACGTGAAGAACGCCGATGACCGTCCCACTGATCAGCAGCGGGACCCCGAGTAGGGAACAGATCCCATGCTCTCGGAAGAACGGATAAAGCACATTTGTGTGATCGACCTGCTCAATGATCACTGGGCCCTTCTCCGCCGCGACGCGACCGGCGAAGCCCTTCCCCATCGGGATGCGGATTCCCTGACGGACTACCGCTTCGAGCCCCCTGGCAGCGGTCGCGACAAGCTGCTGACAGGAAGAATCGAGCAGCAGCACGGTGGCTGTATCCACCTCGAGTAGTTCGCGCACACGGTCAAGCAGTTCGCCCAACAGGTCCTCGACGTCGAGGTGGGCGAGTGCGGCGTCGGTAACGGAC
This sequence comes from Pseudonocardiaceae bacterium, assembly GCA_025937115.1. The sequence continues at coordinate 9,635 of JAICSB010000018.1, forward strand.
TCGATCCGGCGCAATCGGTAGTCATCGGCGGCCGGCGTGTCGCTCGGCTCGCCCGGCGTCGACACGAGCAGAGCGTATCCCACGGTCGGGTGAAACGGAGTCCTTTCCCCAGTGCAGATTGACGGCTTTCGGGCCGGCCGCGGTAAACCGGCCGGCCCGCACGATCGCAAGGATCTGGCGGCACCCGGAGCCTGACGCGTTGGACCCTCTCAGTGCCCTGGCCTATGGTCGATGTGTGAGCAGCAACTTTCCCGCCGACATCTTGGAGCTGCAGGTAGCCGAGCATGATCCCGACGCTCGCGTGGTGATTGTAGTCGGCGAGATCGACGCGCTGACCGCGCCGAAGCTGGCCGCCTTTCTGACTGAACAGCTCGCTGTTGCCCAGATCGTGGTGGTGGATCTTGATGGTGTGCAGTTCCTGTCGTCTGCTGGGCTGTTCGTGCTGTTAGAGGCCAACGAACTCGCTATTCGGCAAGACCGCGCGTTGCGGTTGGTATACAGCTCCCGGATTGTCAACCTGGCGCTGGAGGCCACTGGACTGCGAGAATACTTTTCCTTCGCCGACAACGTGTCCGACGCCCTGAAGAACTCACCCTAATGTGAGCCGGCGTCCATCCACGTTCATGCGCTGATCTGGGACCGGCTCCGTTGCACCTGGTCGCTCTCAATGAGTCCGTCGCGCATCCGCACGACCCGCTTGGCGAACCGGGCAACCTCCTCCTCATGCGTGATGATCACGACCGTGTGACCGGCATCATTAAGCGCACAGAGCAACCTCATGATTTCGATGCTGGAGGTCGTGTCGAGGTTGCCGGTGGGCTCGTCGGCAAGCAGCAGCGTGGGATCGTTGATCAGGGCCCGGGCGATCGCCACCCGCTGCTGCTGACCACCGGAGAGCTCGTTGGGCATGTGCTTCTGGCGGTCGCCCAGCCCGACCTGCTCCAGGGCGAGCCGGGCTGAATCGCGCCGAACTCGCCCGCCGGCGTAAATCAATGGAAGTTCGACGTTGCGTATTGCGCTGGTGCGCGAGACGAGGTTGAACGACTGGAAGACGAAACCGATCTTGCTGCTGCGGATCTTGGCCAGCCTGTTGTCGGACAGCCGGCTGACGTCGGTGCCGTCGAGCAGATATCGTCCGCTGGTCGGGACATCGAGACAGCCCAGGATGTTCATGAGCGTGGTCTTGCCCGATCCGGATGGGCCCATGATGGCGACCATTTCACCGTCTTCGATGGTCAGGTCGATACCGTGGAGTACCGGCACCGTGATCTTACCCATCTGGTACGCCTTGCGGACATCCTCGAGCTCAATCATTCTACTCCTCTAATTGGATATCGCGAGCAAGGCGGCTTCCAGGTAGGCGTCCTCCGGTGATCTGCTCGGCGTCAGTTCCTGGATCGGTATGTAATGCGCCGCGGCGGCTGATGCGATCGTCCATGCATCCATGCCGGTGACCGAGAGCCCATGACCGGGTTCGGGGAACACCGCCGCACCCATGCTGGTCAGTATCCTGGTCAGTCCGGTACGGCGGGGTGACCGCACGAACACGTGCTGGCAGACGTGCTTGGTCAGTTCGCGTGTTTCGGTCATGCCGACAATATTGCCGCGTGCCAGGGGGCGCCCGCATCGGAGCGGGGTCCGGAGTTGGTATCGGACCCTGGTCCGATATGACGGACGGTGTCGTGGTGTCGCTGGCGGGATCTCGACCACCCCAGTATAGGCCGTCATTTCGTAACCAACAGTTGCGGTGCGTGTCAGCTCGGTAACTAAAACGTCGGCGCCACAAACCAAATCCGGTGGCGTCGAGGACACAAGCATTTTCGACCGTTGGCCAAATGCAACCGAGGTACTGTGAGGTGGTGGTGGCCAACAGGCGTCCGGTCCGCGTGGGGTGCACGAGGCAAGCGGAGGTCACCCGGGTGGCGTGGCCTGTTGGGCCGACCCCGTCCGCGCCAGCTGACGAGCTGATCGAACGCCCGTCAGTCGGCGAGCTCTTAGACCGTGCGGCGAAGCGCCGGATCTGCGTGGTCATTGGCGCCGCTGGTTGGGGCAAGACCACCGCCGTAGCGGCGTGGTCGCGTAGCCGCCCCACCACGTGGTTACGGTTTGAGGATCATGAAGCGGATGCGAGCCGGCTGCTCTTGAGCCTGTTCGAGGCTTTGCGGCCGCACGTGATGGGGCCCGCAGCGTCAGCTACGGTGGGCTCGAACACCGACCAGGTGGAGTCCTCTGTCGAGGCCATTTGCGGGTGGTTGCGCCACGCACTTCGCAAGGATTTGATTCTCGTCCTCGATGACCTGCATGTCCTGCAGTCCAACAGCGATGCGGCCCGCGTGGTCGATGATCTGTGCCGGCGAGCGCCTGAGCGGCTGCACCTACTCTTGATATCACGATGTGAGCTGCCGTTTTCCCTGCAGCAGCTGCGGGGTCGCGGTCTTGTCACGGAGATCCACGCGCCGGACCTTGCCTTTGACGTCGCCGATGTCGAGACACTCCTGCGCAAGACCATCGGAAGCGATCCGCCTGGTCTGTCTAGGCAGGTTTGGGAACACACTGCTGGTTGGCCCACGGCCGTGCACTGTGCTGTGGAGATGTTGCGGGCGGTCGAACCGGCTCAGCGCCTCATTGCGGTGGGACAGCTGTCGGATCCGGGACAGCGCTTTCACGGTTATCTGACTGAAGAGGTTTTCGGTGTCGCCCTGGATTGGGTTCAGCAGTTGCTACGCCGGTTAGCGATCATCGGCGAAGTCAGATTCTCGGAGGAGATCGCGCAGGGGCTCAACGTTCCGACGATCGCGCTGGCTGAATTGAGTCGGCAGGGTCTGGTGCGGCGCACCGGTGGGGGCGGCGGCTGGTCGCTGGTGCGTCCGTTGCGGAACTTCTTCGACCATGATTCGGTGCCGTCTGCAAGCGAGCGGATAGCGCTACACGTGACAGCGGCCAAAGGCTACATCGAGCGGGGGGACCAGGCTGAAGCGCTGCGACATCTTCTCACAGCGGGAGATCATGCCGGATGCGTTTCTCTGCTAGTCGATCATGGGAGTGCGATGGTGGAGCGCGGCCAACTCGACGCCGTGCTCGAGGCTGCCAAACTGCCGGTCGAGTACCTCGATGACCCGCGAATCCAACAGGTTCTAGGACAGGCCCAGCAGGTGCGGGGACAGTGGACGCTGGCGCTGCAGCACTTCCAGCGTGCCAGCCGAGACCGAGACGTGCTGGAGCCCGCGTTGGCCTGGCGCGTCGGCCTGATCACTTTCGCTCACGGCGAGTTTGCTGAGGTCCAAGCGCTGACCGGGAAGACACGGTTAGGGCGGGAGGACACGCTCGACGAGATTCGGGTATTGACGTTGTCGGCTACTGCATACCGGATGACAGGGGACCTGGTAGGCCTGCGGAGGATGGCGAGCCGAGCTCGTGCCGCGGCCCGACGGTGCGGCGCACCACGTGCATGGTCTGGCGTCCACCATGTCTTCGCGCTGCTCACCGCTGCCGAGGGCGACTGGCTGCAAGCCGATGCGCACTGCGCCGATGCGCTGCGCTGCGCTGAGGAATCCGACGATCTGCTCCAGGTGATATGGACCCGAGCTAGCCAAGCGTTTCATCGTTTCGAAGCGGGCGCGCCCCAGACTGCGTTGGCCGACGCCCAGATTGCATTGAGTCTCAGCGAGCGATGCGAGAGCCCGTTCATCATCGCGCATGTGCTGACCACCCGCGGTCGCGCCCGCGCGCGCCTCGGGATGCTAGCGGAGGCCGAAGCCGACTTCACCGTAGCCATCGATCTTTTCCAGCGCATCGGTTCCCGATTTTTGGCCTGGCCACTGTTCGGTCGCGGGGACCTGCATCGGGCCAGAGGTCAGCTGGTACGAGCCCGGGCGGCGTACGAGGAGGCTTTGACTCTTGCCCAGCCGTGCCACGATGTGTTCGGCCTCAGCTCGGCGATGATCGGTCTCGCGCGTGTCACCGCGGTTGATGATCCGAAGGGGGCTCATGAGCGTGCCGATCAGGCAGTGGAGCTGGGTGAGCACATTCGCAAGGTTCCGGCTTTGCTGACCCGCGGCTGGGTTGAGTTGATGAGCGGTGACCGGCAGCGGGCGCTGGCGGATGCCAGCCGGGCTACCGTTGCGGCGAGGCAACGGCGGGACAATCCTGGACTGGCCGAGGCCATTACCCTCAGCGTGTTGGCCGCCCGCGACCCCGCTGCGAACGCCGCTTCGCTCCACGAGGCCATCAGCATCTGGCACGAGACGGGCTGCCGTCCCGAGGAAGCTGCGACCAGAGTCGTGGCCGCCCGCCTCGGCGCACCCGTACCGCACCTCGACGCACACCACGCGGACCAGACACTTCGGGGCTACGGCGTCGATGTGGAGTCGCGGTGCGTCGCCGGACCGCTGGGTGTGCTCGTCCGGTCCGCACCCACGGTGTTCATCCAGACGCTGGGCGTTTTCCGGGTGCTCCGAGACGGAATCGCCATCCCCAGTACCGCATGGCAGTCGAAAAAAGCCCGGGACCTCCTGAAGATCCTGATTGCGCGTCGCCGGCCGACCCCGCGTGATCAGCTGATGGAGTTGTTGTGGCCGAGGGTGCGCCCGGCCGTGGCCGGCAACCGACTCTCCGTACTGCTCTCGACGGTCCGCGATGTGCTGCAGCCCCATCCGATAGGCGCAGCTCCGGTCGACACCACCGACGGCGCAGTGTCATTGAACCGTGCCCAGGTGCGCGTCGACGTCGAGGACTTCCTCACCCAAGCGACCGTTGCCCTCGAGGCGGATCCCGAAGAACCGGATGCCACCGCGCGGCTCAAGGCCGCCCTCTCCGTTCATACCGGGGATTTCCTTGAGGATGACCCTTACCAAGAGTGGGCCAGCACGCTGGCCGAGGAGGTCCGGGCCACTTACATCGCCCTCCTCCGTACCCTGTCTCAACGGCTGCGTAAGGTGGGCGATACTGACGCAGTCGTGCGGTACACGCTGCGCCTGCTCGAGCATGACCATTACGACGAGGACGCCCATCGCAGTCTCATCGGGGTTCTGCTCGACGCAGGTCGACTCGGCGAGGCACGCCGGCATTACCAGAACTATGCGCGCCAGATGGCGGAGATCGACGTCCAACCAAGCTCGCTGTCGGAGATGACGCCGCCAGGATTGATCGCGCGTTAACGGGTCGGTCCTGCCGCACGCCGGTTGGTCAAGCTGAGACGGGCGAGTCAGGTCAGGGAACCACGCTGGCTGCTCCGCCCTGTTCGGCACCGGCAGATCCGAGCGCGGATACCAGGAGCCGGAGCAGGTCCGAGCGCGCGGAGTTGACGAAGAAGTGGTCTCCCGGCAGCAGGTGGGCCCGAAAGGGTCCGGTCGTGTGCCTCGACCAGGCACCCACGTCCTCAGGAAACACCTCCTGGTCCTGCAAGCCGCCGAAGGCGGTCACTGGACAGCTCAGCGGGACATGTGGGCGAAACACGTACGTCTCGACCAGGGTGCAGTCGCTACGCAACATGGGCAGCATCGCATCCAGGAACTGGCTTTCTACGAGCAGCTCGTGCGGAATCCCGCCCAGTTCCCCGACAGTGGCGATGAACTCTCGGTCGGGCAGGGTATGCCAGTCTGGCGAGCGGCTCGGCAGGTGCGGCGCCCGGCATCCGGAGGCGAACAGGTGTACCGGCTGCAGAGATGTCGTGCGGAGACGGCGGACCAGCTCGAACGCGATCAGCGCGCCCATACTGTGGCCGAAGAACGCGAACGGGGCAACGAAGTAGTTGGCCAACCCGTCCAGCAGCTGGTCGACCAGCTGCTCCATCGACTCGATGGCGGGCTCGTTGAAGCGGTTCTCCCGACCGGGCAGCTGGACCGACACGACCTCCACGTTGTCGGGGAGATGCGCCGGCCAGCCCCGGTACCGGCTCGCTCCGCCACCGGCAGCAGGGAGGCAGATCAGCCGTAGCCGCGCGGACGGCCGTGGGCGGCTGACCTGCGTCCAGGATGAGCGGGTCATGGCGTTGGACCGATCAGTTGTGCTTGATCAGGACTGGGCACCGTCCATCTGCTCGCGTAAGCTGCGCGGCCGCATGTCCGTCCACACCTCATCGACGTACGTTGAGCATTCCTCCTTGGTGCCCTCCTTTCCGACCCGGTACCAGCCCGCCGGCACATCCAGGTCGACCAGCCACAGCGAGTACTGCTCCTCGTCGTTGCGCAGCACCTCGTACCTCGCGTCGTCGTCCATAGTTCTCTCCTTTCGTGGGCAAACATCTTGCTGATCGGCACTACAGACCGGGATGCCGTTCGGGCTCGAGCTCGGGTTGGGTCTGCGGAAGCTCTGCGACGACTGGTTGCCGGGGGAAGCTGCGCAGGGTGGGGCTGAGCGTTGCCACCACTGCGGTGACCGCGATGCCGCCCGCGCACACCAGCACTGCGACGGTGGCGGACACCGCCGTGGCCAGCAACCCACCTAGCGCAGGGCCCAGCGCGGAGGCGACACCGGTGACGATGCCCAGCCCGCCGCTCAGCCGGCCGCGCAGGTCGTCGGGTGTGAGCAGTAGCTGCCGGGTGATGATCGTCGTATTCGCGGTCGCCGGCAGCAATGCCATGGCCGCGAGCAACGCTCCGAGGAGGTAGCCGTTGCCGACGAAGACCGCCACCGGGGTGAGCGCTGCCATCACCCAGAACACCGCGATGATTGAGACGTAGGGGCTCACCTTCTGTGACAGGCGCGACGCCACCAGCGCGCCGAGCAGGCCGCCCACGCCGAGCATCGCCGCCATGATGCCGATCTGCCCCGAGGGGACTCCCCGGGCCGCGGCCAGCACGATGATGATGAGGTAGAAGGCGCTGAAGAACAGGTTAAGGACAACCGCGCACAGCGCGGTGACCCGGATGTGACGGTGGCCCCACACCCACCTGAGGCCGGTCATGATCTCTCGGCCCAGATGGCGGTCCGGCTCCGGGTGTACCTCCCTGGGTGGCAGCCGGAGGAACACCAGCAGGGTGCAGGCTATGGCGTGGGCCAGCGCGTCGGCCAGGAACGGCACGAACCGGGCGGCTGCGAAGAGAAATCCACCCACCGCGGTGCCCGACAGATGAGCCACGGCCCCCCGTGCCGCGTTCAGCGCCACCGCCTGGGACAGCTGCTCGGCCGGCACCACCCGAGGCAGGCACGCGTCTTCGGCCGGTCTGAACAGGGCGGCAGACACCCCCATCACCACTGCCACGATGACCAGGTGGACGACGTGCGCCACTTGCCACCACAGGGCTGCCACAAGGCTCACCGCTGCGATCACCTGTGCCGCCTCGCAACTCAGCATGATCGTCTTGCGATCCCAGCGGTCCGCCAGAGCCCCCGCCGGAAGTCCGGCAAGTAGCTGTGCCGCGGCGATCGCCCCCAGCACGAGTCCGGATGCAGCCGCCGAGCCGGTGAGTGCGAGCACCAGCAGTGGGAAAGCGATCACCGAGGCGCTGAGGCCGATACCCGACAGCACCTGGCTGATCCACAGTACCTGGTAGTTGCGGTTGTGGGACAGCGACGTGCTCTGTGCCGCGGGTGGCGCGCTCATTTCGGGCCCTGGCAGTCCCGCGCGATGCCCCGGAGAGCCTCGGCGAAATCGTCAGCGACGGCTTGCACGGTCGCCTGACGGTGGCGGTCGGGCCGGTAGAGCCAGGAGAACCCCAGCTGCCCGTTCTGCACCGCCCCCACGACCTCCAACAGGTGCGGGCCCGGGTCGGCGGGGTCGTGAGCCTGGCCGAACGAGCCATGCACAGCGCGGTAGAGGCCGTGGTCAGGGGCATGGTCCTGGGGTCCGTGGTCCCTGAGGTCCTGGGCTGGGTCCTGGGTGGGCGCCTCCCATTGACCGAGGTAGTTGAACGCGATCTGGGGCCCCGACCCGACAGCGGCGAGGCGCTGGTGGGTCGCCGGCGAACCCAGGTAACGCAGTGCCCCGAAGCCCACACCATGTCCGGGAACGGCCCGCAGCTGCCGGCGCACTGATCTGATCAGATCCCGCCAGCGTGGTTCGGCTTCATCCGGCACCGTCAGCGCGACCGGGAACAGGGTGGTGAACCAGCCGACGGTGCGGGACAGGTCGACACCATCGAGGATCTCCTCGCGGCCGTGGCCCTCCAGGTCGATCGAGATCCGACTCTGTCCGGTCCACCGGCTCAGCGCCCACGCGAGCGCGCTGAGCAGGACATCGTTGATCCGTGTGCGGTAGGCGGTGGGGGCCGACCGCAGCAGCGACTCGGTGTCCTCGACGTCCAGGAGTACAGACACCGCCCGCGACGATGCGAGTAGCTCGCGAGTCGCGGGGTCCACCGGCAGAGCAAGCGTCTCCAACGCGGCTATCCAGTGGTCCAGCTCGTGGTCAAAGCTTCCCCTTGCCGCGTACTCGGCGAGCCGGTTCGCCCAGTCCTGGAAGGACGTCGTCTTCCCTGGCAGCTGGAGGCTGCTCGCACC
>JAICSB010000740.1 GCA_025937115.1 Pseudonocardiaceae bacterium
ACCGCTGAACTGCTCGCCCTGGGCGCTGACTCCATGCAGGCCTGGCTGCCCGCGCTGGAATGCACCGCGACGGCGCGGCTGGCTAAGGCCGCCCGGCGCAGCGGGCGCAGCGGCATCGCACTCGCCGAGTCGCTGACCCGGCTGGCGGCAGAGGTACGAGCCGACGCCCGGGAGCGATCCGAAGCCCGCGCGCAGCGCGCCGGCGTGCTCATCGCGGCCCCGCTCGGGCTGTGCTTCCTGCCCGCCTTCCTCGTGATCGGTGTCGTTCCGGTGCTGATCGGATTAGCCGGTGGCCTGATGCGGCAGTGGTGACACGACAGATATCTACCTAGGAGGAGCTGATCCGATGACAACCCAACGCAGCACAGCGACCAAACCGTGGTGGCGGCTGCTGACCGCCCGACTAGCCGGTGCGGTGGACGGCGAAGCGGGCATGAGCACTGTCGAGTACGCGATCGGGACGATCGCCGCGGCCGCCTTCGCGGCTGTTCTCTACAAGGTCGTGACCGGCGACATGATCGTCGGTGCGCTCAACGACTTGGTGCAGCGGGCCTTGTCGGTGCAGTTCTGATGCCTACCGGCGACCGGGGCTCGATCACCGTGGAGGCGGCGCTGGCCCTGTGCTCGCTGGTGGCGGTACTCGCCCTGGTCCTGGCCGCGGTGTCGGCGGTAGCGGCGCAGCTGCGTTGCATCGACGCCGCCCGGGAGGCGGCCCGGCTGACGGCCCGGGGTGAGCCGGCCCGCGCCGAGGACATCGCCCGGCGCATCGCGCCCCGTGGTGCGGTGGTGGCTGTCACCGTCCGCGGTGACGAGGTCACCGCGCGGGTCTCGGCGAATCCGGCCGCTGGGTTGTTGCCGGGCGTTAACGTCGGGGCTGAGGCCGCGGCGGTACTCGAACCGGGGCCGCTGCCATGAGCGACGACCGGGGCGTGGCCACGGTGTGGGCGGCCGGGGCCATCGCGGTGCTGGTCAGCATGGCGGTGTTCGGGTTGCACCTCGGCGAGGCGATGGTTGTCCGCCACCAGGTCGAGTCGGCGGCTGACCTGGCCGCGCTGGCCGGTGCCGCGACGGTCGTCGCCGGTGAGCACTACGCGTGCAGTCAAGCCCGTCGAGTGACCGACCGAATGCGCGTGCGGTTGGAGGCTTGCCGAACACAAGGCTGGAATGTGCTGGTGGAAGTAACTGCCCGCCCCGCTGGCTGGCTAGCAACCCTCGCCACCGCCACCGCCCGAGCCCGCGCGGGCCCAGCCGCCGTCGCCAGCCGCCATGAACTCGACAGCACCGATGTTCTGCTCGACGAAAAGGGCCGTGCTGCCGAGTTCACGACCAGGGGTGGCGTGCAGTGAGGTCAGGACGGTGTCGAGGACGACGATGGCGCCGGTTTTGTCCAAGGGGTCGTTGCCGTTGCCGCATTTGGGGGATTGCACGCACGAGGGGCAGCCTGACGGGCACTCGCAGGCGGCGATGGCATCGCGGGTCGCGGTCAACCAGGGTGTCAGCGCAGCGTGACCCCGATCGGCGAACCCGGCACCGCCCGGGTGCCCGTCATGGACAAAGACCGTCGGTTCACCGGTGTCGGCGTGCCGCGCGGTGGAGACCCCACCGATGTCCCACCGATCGCAGGTGGCGACCAGCGGTAGCAGGCCGATCGCGGCGTGCTCGGCGGCGTGCAGCGCTCCGGGCCATGCGGCACACGGCAACCCGGCGGCTTCTAGTAAGTCCTCGGAAACGGTGAACCAGACCGCCCTG
>JAICSB010000571.1 GCA_025937115.1 Pseudonocardiaceae bacterium
GAACCGTAACCAGGGCTGGGAAGAAGACCGTCGAGGTCGTCTACCTGATCACCTCCGCCGACGCACCAACAGCGACGCCATCGTTGCTCGCGGCTTGGGTCCAGGGCCACTGGGGCATCGAGGTGCGACATGAGGTCGCACTGAGTGAGTGAGAGAACCGGAATGGAGGGTCGAGAATGTTCGACGGTTAGCTTCGAGCGAGTGCTCATGGCTCGTCCCCGCTCCTGGCATGCGTCGCTGGCAACGGCGGGGTGTGAAGCCCGGGAGGAAGCCCAAGGACCCGTGTTCCATCCGCGGGTCACAGGCAAGGGGAAGACCGGAAGGGCGAACGAACGTGAACCTCCGTAAGCCTCGTTACCCAGAACTCCGGGCGATGGAAGCAGCACCGGAGAACAGGACCCGCCGCTGGGACGCGGCAGTGGTGGCCGAAGTTTCGATGTCGGCCACGAGAGCACCACGGTCCCGGGGTATAGGAGGCGCCCGACACCGGTCGCATCTCATCAGTGCGGAACATGGAAACCCCGTCACGGTCCGGTGGCCTGACCAGCCAGCGGTAAGCCGACCGCGAGGAAGGAACAAGTCCGTGGCGGGACAGGACGGCCAAGAAGCCAATGGCGGCAGCCGAAAGGCGACAGGAAAGCGAAGGCGTATGACCGGTCCCTCCGAACACGGTCGCCTGCGTATAACTGGCCGCATACCGGGCCGGGTGCCCGGGCCCGAAAGGGAGCTGACGTGAGCCGGGTGGCCCTTTGAGGAACGACTGCCAACGAAACGCTGGAGCCTGATGGGCAAGTTAGACGCCGGGGAGCAGGACGCGACGACCGTCATGGTCGACCTCGCGGCGCTCGACGTGGGCGGCGCCACGGTGAACGGACCGAAGGACCTGACCGACTGGGAGGCCATCAACTGGGCCGCCCAGGAGGACCAGGTACGGCGACTACGGCAGAGGATCTTCAAGGCGGCGCAGACAGGGGACCGCAAGCGGGTCCGCAATCTGCAGAAGCTGATGTTGCGCAGCCTGGCGAACACGCTGGTCAGCGTGCGTCGGGTGACCGAGCGCAACACGGGCCGTCACACCGCAGGCATCGACGGTCAGACAGCGTTGACCGCCGAGGCGCGCATGGACCTGGCGATGCTGCTGCACCACGCAGCCCCACCAGGTCAGGCACTCCCGGTGCGACGGGTGTATATCCCCAAGAAGGGCGGGAAACGCCCGCTCGGGATCCCCGTCATCGCCGACCGCGCCCAGCAGCAACGGGTGCGGAACGCGTTGGAGCCCGAATGGGAAGCCCGGCTGGACCCCAAGCAGTACGGGTTCCGGCCGGGCCGCGGATGCCATGACGCGATCGAGATGATCCATAAAGCGCTCGCAGCCAAGAACGCGAAACGCGACTGGGTTCTCGACGCCGACCTGACATCCGCGTTCGACAGGATCGACCACGCCTTCCTCCTCGAGCGGATTGGGACGTTCCCCGCCAGGGAACAGATCCGCGGCTGGCTGAAAGCCGGTGTGGTCGATCGGGGCCGGTACTCACCGACCCTTGAGGGGACCCCTCAAGGCGGTGTCATCTCCCCGTTGCTCTTGAACATCGCGTTGCAGGGAATGGAAGCAGCCGCGGGGGTCGCCTACGACTCCTACGGCTACGTGAAAGCCGGGTGCCCGACCGTGGTGACCTACGCCGACGACTTCGTGGCCTTGTGCCACAGCCGCGGCCAGGCCGAAACGGTGCAAGCCCGGCTCAGCGCCTGGCTGAAGGAACGGGGCCTCTCCCTGAACATGGAGAAGACCCGGATCGGACACGTCGACGACGGGTTCGACTTCCTCTCCTTCACCATCCGCCGCTACCACATCCGCGGCGGCACGAAGGTGCTCACCAAACCCAGTCGTGACGCACTCAAGAAGATCCGGCGACGGAACGCCGAGGAACTACGCGTCCTGCGCGGCGCCGAACCAGCCGAGGTGATCTGGACACTGAACCCGATCATCCGAGGCCAGGCGAACTACTTCCGGCCCGGGGCGTCCAAGAAGGCCTACCAAGCCCTGGACAACCACCTGTGGCAACACCTCTACAAGTGGGCACGCCGCAGGCACCCCAAGAAGAACCGACGATGGGTCACCGCCCGCTACTTCGGTCTCTTCCATCCGACCAGACGCAACCAGTGGGTCTTCGGCGACCGCGAAACCGGCGCCTACCTCCACCAGTACGCCTGGACAAAGATCGTCCGGCACGCACCGGTCCCCGGCAGGTACTCACCCGATGACCCTGCCCTGGCCCAGTACTGGGCCGATCGGCGACGCAAACGCCGACCCCCACAGATCGCCGAGACCTGGCAACGCGCCCTGCGCGTCCAACAAGGACTCTGCCCTCTATGCCGGGAGACGCTGCTGCTCACCGACCACCCACCAGACTCCCTCACCCAATGGGAGACCTGGTACCGGGGCCTCCGCAAGGCAATGACCCACAAGGCCATCACCGAAGCCAACAGCGGCCGGACAACCTCCCGCCTCGTACACGCCCACTGCGCACGTCGCCACCCAGACGACCGCGCGCAGAGCACCGACCAGAACACCGCAGAAGTCTGACCGCCCACGCGGGCTGCTTGAGCCGTGTGCCGCGACGAGTGGCACGCACGGTTCTGAGGGGGCGCCGGCGCAGCAATGCGCCGGCGCTACCCGACAA
>JAICSB010000673.1 GCA_025937115.1 Pseudonocardiaceae bacterium
GGTTAGCCGGTGAGGGCGTTCAAGGCGGTGTCGACGTCGTCTTCGGTGGAGTAGATGTGAAATGAGACCCGCAGTTCACCGGCGCGGGTCGCTGCTCGGATACCGGCTGCGGTGAGCTTGCGGTCAGCGTCGGGGACGGCAGCGGACACGATCGCGCTGTCACCGTCGGCCAAGCCCAGACCGGCGCGGAACCGGTTGGCCAGCGCCAGGTTGTGCGCGTGGATCGCCTCGACACCGATCTGTTCGACGACCTCCAGCGCGGGCGCGGTGCCCACCCAGCTGAACCAGGCGGGTGAGGTGTCGAACCGGCGGGCCGAGTGGGCTAGCCGCAACGGAAGCCCGTAATAGGAGGCGTGCACGTCCTCGCCGGCGTACCAGCCGGCGTGTAGCGGGCGCAGCCGATCCCGCAGCCGGTCGCTGACGGCGAGAAACGCACTGCCCCGAGGAGACATCAACCACTTGTAGGCTCCGCACGCCAGCGCATCGATCCCAGTGGCGGTGACCGGCAGCCAGCCGCAGGCCTGGGTAGCGTCGACGACGACAAGCGCGTCGTGAACCCGGGCTGCCTGCACGACGGCATCGAGATCGGCGATCTGCCCGGTCGCGGACTGCACCAGGCTGAACGCGACCGCCGTAGTGGTGCGGTCCACGGCGTCGGCAAGGCTGGCCACCGGGACCGTGTGCACGTGGATGCCTCGATCGGCGTGGACCAGCCATGGGAACAGCAGTGAGGTGAAGTCGCCCTCGGCGGTGACCACCCGGGCGCGGTCGGGTGCGCCCGCCGCCACCAACCCGATCAGCTCCGAGACGGTCGCACCGACCGCGACCTGGTCGGTGCGTGCGCCAACCAGACGCGCGAACGATTCCCGCGAGTGGTCGGTAGCCTCGCCCCACTTCTCCCAACTGTTCTGTCCGGACCGCCAATCGGCCAGTACGGACTGCAATGCGTCCCACGCCGGCGTTGGCGGCAACCCGTAGGTCGCCGTGTTCAGCCAACCCGGCTGGCCAGACCACAGCCGCTGCGCGTCCACGATCTTCATCAGTCAACTCAGCTCGGGCTGGCGAGACAGCACGGCGGCGGCTTCGAGCAGCATCCAACCCGACAGCTGAACCGACAGGTCGCCCTCGGGGCGTCCCGGGCTGGGTGGCTGGGCGGCAACCGTCCACTGCGGGCCGAATACCGGACCGCCGTCAGCGACACCCCGGTTGCGCCAGGCCGTCTCGGCGGAGTCCAGCACCAGCCGCGTCGCGAGCTTGCTCGACGGTTCGGCCGGCCTGGCCCCTGCAGCCACGGTGAGGTAGCGGGCCAGGATGCCGCTGAACAGCCCACCGTCGCCGCCGCCGTGCCCGCGTAGCACGCCGGCGTCGGTGAGGTGCTCGGCGACCGCGTGCACCGTGCGGTCGACCTGTTGCCACCAGCGCGGCGCCCCAGTGGAGGTGCCCAGCTCGACGCAGGCGCCCAGCAGCACGCCTTGGCAGTAGCTGTAGAGCGCGCGCTCGACGGTGCGCACCGACCCGTCTGGATTCACCCGCGCCCCATCGAAGACCAGGCCGGTGCTCGGGTCGATCAGCTGCTCGAGAATCCAGTCCACCAGCGACGCGGCGATACCAATGTTGCCCCGGCGGGCGTAGAAGATCGCAGCCGGCCCGGTGGCCGGGACGTTGATGAAATCGTCGCCGACCCGCCACCGCATCCCCCCGCTCGGGCCCCGACCGAAGCGCAACCGGCGCATGATGGCCCGCTCCGCGCCCGGCTTGCGGATCCCAGCCAGCGTCGCGCTGCGCTGCAACGCCAGGCCGAGCCAGGCGACGTCGTCGAAGTAGTTGTTGACCCAGCCGGTGACGTTGCGCACCCGCACCCCGCGGACCAGCGCGGCGGAGGTGTCCCGCCGCCATAGCGTCGGGGCGCGCTGGTAGGCGTCGAGCGTGCAGTCCAGCAGGTGCGCCTGCCACCAGTAATGCCACTGCGCTGAGTGTCCCGGCCAGCCGGTTCGTCCCAACCGGGTGTCCGGCAGGCTCCACAGCCAGCGCAGGTGCCGGGTGTGCACCGCGCGTTCCGCGGCGGCCGCGCGGGCCGCCCACACGCTCACCAGGCTGTCCCGA
>JAICSB010000489.1 GCA_025937115.1 Pseudonocardiaceae bacterium
AAGGGAACGATCTACGACGCCAGCGGCTACCGGCAGCGGGCCAAGGACCAGTTGTTGATGGCCGCGCTGGGCCGGGCCGCGTTGCACAGCAGCGCGGTCACCGTCGACTACACCACCGCCGATACCCGAACCGCCGCCAAACAGCGGGTGGATCAGCTTGCCCAGGCTGGGTCCAAGGCAGCCCGGCAGTCGATCGATGCTGACGTTCGTGCCGGCAAGGACGCCGAGCTGGGCAAGCGGATCGTCGCCGCTGACGACCCGGTCTTCGCGACCACCCCGGCGTTCGGCGTCGCCGAGGGCACGGTGGTGGCCTTCCAGCTCGAGGACACCAAACCGTGGGTGATCATGGTGGTCAAAAACCGCACCACTCGGGGAGTCCAGCCATCTGAGCATGCGCCGCAAATCGACCAGATCGACCCGGCCGTGCTGGAAGCAATCGGTCTGCGTCAGCTGGCCCTGGTGGGCGCGGACGTCGGGGTGCGGCTCAATCCCCGGTACGGCGTGTGGGATCCAGTGAGTCTGCAGGTCGTGTCCGACGAGAACGAGACCGGTGGCTTCGTCGCGCCATTACGTGCCACCGCCCGTACGTGACCTCGGACGCCCCGCCCGTTGTCGTAGCGCTGTCCGCACGGCTGCGCGGGGTGCTCCCGGCGGCGGCGACTCGGCTGCTGCGGGACGGGACACCCGTGCACGCCGACGTCGACGTGCCGGCCGAGCTGGCGCAGCTGTGCGGGGCCAATCCTGTCGGCGACGCCGTGGCGGGACTGTTGCTGACGCTGGATCCCAGCACCGGTGCGGCGGCCCGCTGGGTAGCAACCGGCGCCACAGTGCTGACCACCCCTGAACCCGCCGGGGCGGCGTTGCTGGATGCCGTCGCGGTGATGGACCGGTTGCGGTCGCCGGGCGGCTGCCCGTGGGACGCCGAACAAACCCACCGCTCGCTGATGCCCTACCTCATCGAGGAGACCTACGAGCTGTACGAAGCCCTGGAGGACAGTGCCGCCACCGGGGACACCACAGCGCTGCGCGAGGAGCTCGGTGATGTGCTGCTCCAGGTGCTATTCCACGCCCGGGTCGCGCAGGAGACACCCGGCGGTTTCGACATCGACGCGGTGGCGACCGGGCTGGTGGCCAAGCTCGTCACCAGGCACCCGCATGTCTTCGCGGGTAGCGAGCAGGTACGCACCGCCAGCGAGCAGGAGATCCGCTGGGACGAACTCAAGCGCACCGAGAAGCGCCGCCAGTCGAGCGTCGACGGGGTCGCCTTGGGCCAACCCGCGGTGGCGCTGGCAGCCAAGCTGGTATCCCGAGCGACGAAGGCGGCGCTGCCGGTAGATCTGCTTCCCGGGGCCGAGCTCACCGGCCCCGACAGTGATACCGGCAGGTCGTTGTTCGCGCGCTCCGCCGCGGCGAAGCTTGCTGGTGACGACCCTGAGGCCGCACTACGCTGCGTTGCCCGACGCTTCGCCGACGACGTGCGCGCCGCGGAGGTTTCCGCTCGGGCCGCCGGGTTGGATGCCGAGCGGCTCACCGCCCAGCAGTGGCGGGAGCACTGGCCGGGCTAGCGTCGGATATCACTGTCCGCACCAGGCGTATCTCCGCTGTGTGACCGTCGTTGATCTGTCGTATGAGCGGCGACGAGCGTGCCGGCGCACGAACCGGGCGAATGGGACAATTGAGTTACAAGCAGCTTCGTCGCGGGCTGCCCCGAGCGTCGCAGTACCTGCTGCGCGGGTTGTTGTCAGGCGGTGCACTGGCCTGTGCTGGTCTGGTGCTCACAGCTCTGGGTTCGGTAGCCGCTCCGCTGCCCGATCGCGGTCTCGCTGTGCCAGCGCCTGCGGCGATGGCTGCGCCTGCGGCATTGCCCGACGTCTCGGAACCCGTCGCTGAGCCGGTCACCCAGCCGGTCACCACCCCCCAGCCCGCGGGGCAATCTGCGCGCCAGACCGTCACCATCCCGATCCAGCTCCCCCCCGCGCCTGACCAGAAGCCGGTCGCCCCGCAGCTGGCGTTCGCTGATTGGGCCACCCGGATGTCCAAGGTCACAAGTATTCCGCAGCGTGCGCTGGAGGCATACGCGAATGCTCATGCCGTGTTGGCTGCTAGCCAACCGAATTGTCACATCACCTGGGTGACTCTGGCTGGCATCGCAGCCGTGGAGTCCAAGCACGGTGGTTTCGAGGGCCGCACTCTGGAACCCGATGGCCGGCCGTCGTCGCCGATCATCGGGATACCGCTGAACGGTGCGCCCGGCGTCAAGTCCATCGCGGACACCGACAATGGGATCCTCGACGGTGACAAGATATGGGACCACGCTGTCGGGCCCTTCCAGTTCATCCCGTCCACGTGGGCCAAGTGGCGAGCCGACGGGAATCACGACGGCATCACCGATCCGCAAAACATCGATGATGCGTCATTGGCTGCGGCGAACTACCTGTGCGCAGACAACCGGAACATGGGTTCCGGTGACGGCTGGTTGCGGGCAATCCTGTCCTACAACGATTCCTTGGACTACGCGCAAGAGGTTTACGGCTTCGCCCAGACCTACGCACGCAGCGCCAAGGGCGTCACCTAAGCAGGGTTATCGGCGGCCTATCCGCATCCGCACCTCGTTGAGTGCTTCCTGATATTCGGGTGTGGGATTCATCGCCGCAGCCATTGCGAGCTGTGCACGGGCCTCGTCCAGGCGGCTTTGCCGCTGCAACGTGCGGCCCAGCGCGAAGCGCGCGTAGTGGTCAGAAGGATTGTGTTCGAGCACACGAAGGAATGCCTGCTCGGCACGGTTGAGCTGAGCGGACTGCAGGTAGGCTCGGCCCGCCAGCAACTGGACGCTCGGCGCGTCGGGCTCAGCATCCAGTACCGGGGCCAACTCTCGAAGGGCTTCCAGTGGTCGCCGTTCGGAGACCAATGCCTCAGCGAGCCGGAACTGCTCGACGACGTCCGGGGGGCGGTCGGCGGCTGTCATGGTCGTTCCCACGGTACGCGGACGGCTGCTGTTGCACGAGCCGCCGTTCGATCATCGGGCGCGCGCCTCCGACCGAGTGCGCCCGACCATGGTTAGGCTGTTGCGTGCCCACCTGACGAGGAGCGAATCTGTGGCCGTCATTGAGGAGGTCGGAGCCCGCGAGATCTTGGATTCGCGCGGGAACCCCACTGTCGAGGTCGAGA
>JAICSB010000431.1 GCA_025937115.1 Pseudonocardiaceae bacterium
ATCCTGGAGCAGGATCGGTCCATCCGGACCGACGGTGAGCGAGTGCTCATCACTCGCGACCGGGATCCCGGCATCCGTCGTCGTCGGCTTGGGCTGCTCGCCGGTCACTGTAGTGCCTCCTGATAGTGGTTTTCGTCGGGCTGGAGTTGGTTTAGCGGCCGAGGAGGATCTTGGCAACTGGGACACGTTCCCCAGAACAGCACCTCCGCCTCGTCGAGGAGGTAGCCGTGATCAGCACTGGGAGTCAGGCACGGACGCAGGTTAACGGCGCAGTCGACGTCGTCAGTGCGCCCGCACGAGCGACACACCACGTGATGGTGATTGTCACCGGTACGGCGCTCGAATCTGGCGGGATGCCCAGCCGGTTCGATCCGCCGCACCAGCCCGGCGCTGGTGCAGGCGGCCAACACGTCGTACACGGTCTGGGTGGACACCGATCCCAGCCGCTGTACCACCCCGCAGCGGACCTGCTCGGCGGTGGCGTGGGGATGCTCCGCCAACCACTGCAGCACAGACTGGCGAGGCGCGGTTACCCGCAACCCGGCCTGGCGCAGCCGATCGCTGACATCCGAAGAACTCATGACACAGACCACTATCCCAGGCTTATCTGGAATGAGTCAAGAAATCCCCGCCCAGCCGGGCAGTACCACCCCACTGACCGCTCTATCCTTCCCGAACTCCACGGCAGAGCTGTTCGCGGCCCGGCTGACAACACTGCTGTGGAGTTCGGGAAGGTGAGCGTCGTGGAAGCGCGACGGGGCGACGGCTAACGGCTGCCGCTGGTCGGCAGCCTGGCGTGCATCAGCGAGACGTTGTATCGGTCGTACTGGGTCATCGTGAAGTAGAGGTCGGACCCGCTGGAGTCCGGGTTCAGGAAACCGCCGTAGAGGTGCGGGTACTGGCTGGCGGTCGCGACCGGTATCGGCGCGCCCCACGGTCCGGTCGGCTGCGGGGCCAACCGGACCACGATCGCGCCGCGTGACTCGTCCAGCGTCATCATCTCCCAGCTGTTGAGGATCTGGTCGTAGCGAACCGACAGCTCACCGACAGGGCCACCTACGATCGGGGCCGCGGGTGCACTGGTGCCGCGCTGCCAGTCTTTCCCGGTCCAGTACTCGTAGGCGAAGTTGTCCAGCAATCGCTGCTCGGGCACCCGGGCGACATAGGCGTCGCCGAAACGGCCGTTCGGTGTGCCGAAGGCGTAGACAAAGCCGTCGCGCCGGGCATAGGCGATCATCTGGAATTTCTCGTCACAACCAGGGGTGTTCAGCCGCCGGGTGGTCAGGGCATCCTGCCAGGTCTGCCCGCCGTCGTCGGAGTACGCGACGCCACTGTAGTTCGTGGTCCACTGCCCCGGTTGATCGAAGTGGCGCACCGACATGTAGGCCAGATAGTTGCGTCCGCCGACGTTGACGCCGCCGGTCGGGATCTTGGTCATCTCGACACCGTCGCGCTTGAGCGAGGGCACCAGCTCCTTGGCGTGGCCGGCCCGGTCGGTGACGAAGTCATCGAAGGACATGCCGTCAGCGGGATTCCGGTCGCTGCTGCGGGCCAGCGTGTTCGAGCGCCAGTCGATCACGGCCGGATCCGCGGCTACGCTGTCGGGACCCGCCCAGTTGGCACCGAAGGTGTCACCGAAGGCGGCCAGGATCTGCCCTCGCTCGTCGGTCCACATGATGCCCAGGTCGGTGCCCTTGATGTCATAACGCGCCTCGGTGTCGTTGATCGACGCAGCGCCGGTGATTGCCGCAACCCGACTCGCCTGACCCCGCGGTGCCGTTTGCGCGGCTCCCGGCGGAGCCAGGCCTACCGTGACTGCCGCGACCACGACCGCCCCTGCGGCCCCGACGCGAGCACGGTGGCTGAGCATCGTCATTCCCCCCACAGCGTCGACATCCGCGCGTCACGCGAATACGGCAAGCCCCCAGCGCCCGGTAAGAGCAAGATTGCGAGGCCGCCCCGAAGCACCCCGGTTGCTAACGCGACAATGGGCGTATAGGTAACGGCAACACACCCCAATGCGCTGGCAGCAGCTGGTGGACGGCGGCCGGGTCGGCGCCGAGGTCGACGTCGAGCTGATGAGTGGTTCAGGAGATCGTGATCAGCTTCTCGCCCCGGGGTAGGAGTTCGCCGATCACCGGTGCGCCGGGTATCTCACCGGCCACCAGCAGGCCGCCGGAGGTCTGCGCGTCGGCCAGCAACAACAGCTCATCCTCGTCGACCGACGCCGCGAGGTGCGGGCGTACCCAGTCCAGATTGCGCCGGGTACCTCCGCTGACGTAACCGCTGGCCAGCGCCTGGCGGGCACCGTCGAGGTAGGGGATCGCGGCGGCGTCCAGCACCGCCGAGACGCCGCTGGCCCGGACCAGCTTCATCAGGTGTCCGAGCAGCCCGAAACCGGTGATGTCGGTGGCGCACCGCACCCCAGCGCCCACCGCCGCCGTCGCGGCCGCCGCGTTGAGCGTGGTCATCGCCTCGATGGCGTGCGGAAAGATCTCGCCGGTGGCTTTGTGTTTGCTGTTGAGCACGCCGATGCCCAGCGGTTTGGTCAGGGACAGCGGCGTGCGCGCCACGCCGGCGTCGTTGCGCAGTAGCTGCTGCGGGTCGGCGACACCGGTGACGGCCATGCCGTACTTGGGCTCCGGGTCATCCACACTGTGCCCGCCGGCAAGGTGGCAGCCGGCGCTGCCGCACACGTCGCGGCCGCCGCGCAACACCTCGGCGGCCAGCTCAAGGGGCAGCACGTCGCGTGGCCAGCCGAGCAGGTTCACCGCGACCACCGGACGCCCGCCCATGGCGTAGACGTCGGACAGCGCGTTGGCCGCCGCGATCCGACCCCAGTCGTAGGGGTCATCGACCACAGGAGTGAAGAAATCCGCGGTGGCGATCACCGCCAGTCCGTGCTGGATCCGCACCACCGCGCCGTCGTCGCCGTCATCCAGACCGACGATCAGCTCACCGGCCGGGTCGGTGACCTCGGCACCGAGCAGCCCGGCCAGCACCGACTCCAGTTCGCCGGGCGGGATCTTGCAGGCACAGCCACCGCCGTGGGCGAACTGGGTGAGCCGGATCTTCGTTGTGGTCACATCGATCGACTCTACTGTCGCTCGCCTCGAGGTGGTCTACAGATGCCAGCCGAGCCACCAGCCGACAATCGCGCCCAGAACGAGCGTCTCGATTACCACCATGATGACAAGCAGCGAGTAACCACCTCGTAACCGCTCATACCATCCGCGCCGGCGGGCTCGCCACGATTGGCGTAACCGACGTAATCGACGTAATCCTCGGGCCAGTCGCGATCGCCGCGGAAACGCCGGGGGTGGCAGGTTTTCCAGGTCGGGATGCAGACTGATGTACTCGGCAAGTTCGTGGTCCCACAACGCGTGATCGAAGCTCTTCATCGTCCCGACCTTTCGTCGATCGATGCGTTGCCGCGGCGCTACGCCGATGCCGCCTTATCGTTCTCATCGACTACAGCTGTCGCGGTGTTACCGATTTCACATTTAATCGCTGTCGGTATCAACAGTGCCACTCTTGGTCACAAATTAATCGGAATAGAAGATAGGCTAATCGGAAAAAGGTGCGCAATAACAAGGCCCGTTGAATGGCGGTCGTCAACCCGTGACGGCGCCGCGCAGGCAGG
>JAICSB010000168.1 GCA_025937115.1 Pseudonocardiaceae bacterium
AGACCACGCCACCGTCGGGCGAGCAATCCAGGTCTCCCGCGCCCTGTGGCGCCCCACCCACCCCGCCCCATGCCCGTTCGTCCGCGCGGCCGTCCGCGCCTCGCGCGCGCCTGCGCGCGTAGGCACACCCGCTCCACGGACGTCCGCGCGGACGAACTCCCGACGAGGAAAGGAGGACGACTCGACCCGCCGCCAGCGGCGGCGCCACGCCGCCGACACGACCCGACAGAAAGCGAGACCACCCAGCATCACCGTACGTGGAAACCCGCACCGAGAAATCAACCTCAACCCACTCGCCCACGCACTCGTGCTGATTTCCCGCAACCTTCGCCAAGAGAACGACCCGGCCAGAAAGGAACCGCCTCGTGACTACTCGCCAATGCAAGAACCCTCGCCACCGCACGATCGGTTGGCGACGACGTTCTCCCCTTGCTGTCTTCTGGCTGGGTGCCAGTGGACCCGGCTGGCGGAATCTCTGGAGTCGACCGGCGAAGAGCATCCACTGCGGAGTGCTCGCGGACCTCGGTGGTCATGATGGGCACTCGAGGGCGAGGGCCTCGGGTTGTCGACGACGAGCAGATCAGCGTGGTGCTCCCAGAACACCCCCCGGTGCTTACCCCACAAGCTTGCCGCAGCGCTGCTGCGGCTGCTGCGCAACGTCCACGCGAACCGTGGGCACGAGGCTCGACAGGCAGGCAGGTCATCATCAGTATGTGTGGACGATCACGACAGGGGAGGGTAGCGGCGTGATGGTGCGGTTCGCGTTCTATGGGCGGGTGTCCACCGAGGATCAACAGGACCCGGAGGCGTCCCGTGCCTGGCAGATTGCTCGGGCCCGCGCGCTGAGTGCGCGCCACGGTGAGATCGTGGCTGAGTTCTTCGACGTGGGGCAGTCTCGTTCGATCCCGTGGAAACGTCGGCCTCAAGCAGCCCTGCTGCTCGACGCGCTGAAGAATCCGCAGCGGGGGTTCGAGGCGGTGGTGATCGGGGAACCGCAGCGGGCCTTTTACGGCAACCAGTACGGGCTCACTTTCCCCGTCTTCGTCCACTACAACGTGCAGCTGTGGGTTCCCGAGGTGGGGGGAATGATCGATCCGGACTCCGAGGCCCATGACCTGGTGATGTCGGTCTTCGGTGGGATGAGCAAGGGGGAGCGGACCCGGATCAAGATCCGTGTTCGTTCCGCGATGGCGGCTCAGGCGCAGGTGGAAGGCCGCTACCTGGGTGGCCGCCCGCCTTATGGGTATCGGGTGGTGGATGCTGGGCCGCATCCCAATCCCGCGAAGGCGGCGGAAGGCAAGCAACTCAAGCGGTTGGAGCCGGACCCGGTTACCACCCCTGTGGTGCAGCGGATCTTCCACGAATACCTGATGGGTATGGGTATCTTTGCCTTGGCGCAGCGTCTGAGTGCGGAGGGTATTCCGTCGCCGTCGGCGTATGACCCGGACCGCAACAAACACCGGTGCGGCCTGGCATGGTCCAAGAGTGCTGTCCGGACGATTTTGGGGAATCCGCGTTACACCGGGTATCAGGTATGGAACAAGCAACGGAAGCAGGAATCGCTCATTGATGTGGAGGATGTCGCGCTCGGGCATCGGACCAGGCTGGCCTGGAACCCCCGCGAGGAATGGATTTTCTCCGACCACCAAGTCCACCCCGCGCTCATCAGTCGAGAGATCTTCCAGGAAGTCCAACTTCGCCTCGGGTCACGAGGGCCGAGTTCGACCGGACGCACGCTGCGCACCCGGCACCATTACGCGCTGAAAGGGCTTCTGGTGTGCGCGGCGTGTGGTCGGCGGATGCAGGGCAACTGGAACCACGGACAGGCCCACTACCGGTGCCGGTTCCCCAACGAGTACGCGGTAGGCAACAAGATCGACCACCCACTCACCGTGTACCTGCGCGAAAATGCCGTGCTCGATCCGCTGGACACCTGGTTGGCGCAGGCATTCGCCCCTCACCGGGTCGAGCAGTCCTTGATGGCGTTAGAGGACGCACAGCCCGATGACGAGCCCGCCGTGGAAGCAGCGCGACGAACGATCGCCGAGTGCGACCGCAAACTCGCCCGACACCGAGCAGCCCTGGAAGCCGGGGCGGATCCCGCACTGGTAGTCGCTTGGAGCCAGCAGGTACAACAGCACCGCACCCTCGCGCAGGCACGACTGGCCACCCTCACCAGCCGCCACGGCACGAACCAGCGGATGAGCCGAGACGACATCCACACGCTGGTGGACACCCTCGGCGGCCTACTGAATGTCCTGCGCCACGCCGACCCAGCAGACAAAGCAGAAGTCTACCGCGAACTCGGCGTCCACCTCACCTACAACCACACAGAACGCACCGTCCAGGCCGAAACCCGACCAACATCATCCGTGTGCGTAGTGTCTGTGTCCGAGGGGGGACTTGAACCCCCACCCCCTTTGTAGGGGACTAGCACCTCAAGCTAGCGCGTCTGCCATTCCGCCACTCGGACTTACCACCAGGGCAACATTCGCCCGCACCAATACCACCGTGCGGTGCGCCACGAGGGTAGCCGATCGCCGCCCGGCGCCCCAACCCGGCGCGGATATCGTAGATCGCACCCATCAGCGGTGGTAGGAAGGCTAGATGGAGCGACCGGTGGACACCAGCACGGCGGAGGACGAGGTCGTCGGCCTAGCCAGCGACCTGATCCGGATCGACAGCACCAACACCGGCGACCCGGACACCCTCGTCGGCGAGCGGGCGGCCGCGGAGTACGTCGCCGAGAAGCTCGGGGAGGTGGGTTTCGAGGTCACCTATCTCGAGTCCGGGGCGCGGGGACGGGGCAATGTGATCGCCCGGCTGCCGGGTGCCGATGCCACGCGGAGTGCGCTCCTCGTACACGGCCACCTCGACGTGGTACCCGCCGACGCCAGCGAATGGTCGGTGCACCCGTTTTCCGGCGCGGTGCAGGACGGTTACCTGTGGGGCCGTGGTGCGGTCGACATGAAGGACATGGTCGCGATGATCATCGCCGTCGCCCGGCGGTTCCGGCGCGACGGTGTAGTCCCCCCGCGAGATCTCGTCTTCGCCTTCGTGGCCGACGAGGAGGCCGGCGGGATGCAGGGCGCGCACTGGTTGGTCGAGCACCGTCGTGATCTGTTCGAGGGGTGCACCGAGGCGATCAGCGAGGTCGGCGGGTTCTCCTTGACCGTGCGCGAAGGGCGCCGGCTGTACCTGATCCAGACCGCGGAGAAGGGCATCGCCTGGATGCGGCTGCGGGCCCGCGGCCGGCCCGGGCACGGGGCGGTCGTGCACGAGGACAACGCCGTGACCGCGCTATGTGCGGCGGTGACCCGGCTGGGCAACCACCGTTTTCCCCTGGTGATGACCGACTCGGTGCAGGAGTTCCTGACCGCCGTCGGAGAGGAGACCGGGCTGGACTTCTCCGGCGACAACCTCGAAGGTGCGGTCGCCAAGCTCGGTGCGCTCGCCCGGCTCATCGGTGCGACCCTGCGCGACACCGCCAACCCGACGATGCTCGACGCCGGGTACAAGGCCAATGTCATTCCGTCGACCGCGGAGGCCGTGGTGGACTGCCGGGTCTTGCCCGGGCGCCAGGCAGCGTTCGAACGGGAGGTCGACGAGCTGCTCGGCCCGGACGTCACTCGAGAATGGGTGCAGAGCCTGCCGCCGGTGGAGACGACCTTCGACGGCGACCTGGTCGCCGCGATGGACGCCGCGATCCGGCGCGAGGATCCCGGCGCACGCACGGTCCCCTACATGCTCTTCGGCGGCACTGACGCCAAAGCGTTCAGCCAGCTGGGCATGCGCTGCTTCGGGTTCGCGCCGTTACGGCTGCCGCCCGATCTCGATTTCGCCGCGATGTTCCACGGTGTCGACGAACGGGTGCCGATCGACGGGCTGACCTTCGGCACTCGCGTCCTCGACCGGTTCCTCCGGAGCTGTTGATTCTGCTAACGTCGCGCGCGTAGCAGTCTTGGTTCCAAGGGACGCCTGTGGAGCAAGCGCCACAGGCGTTTCGTTGTGTCCGGCGAGCGTAGTGCGTGCCTGCACGGCGCAAATCGGATGGGCACGACAGCGAGCCGGGACACCCGCATTGCGGGCCGAACAGGCGGCCCGAGCAAGGAGATGGAAGATGGCAACCGGCACGGTCAAGTGGTTCAACGCGGAGAAGGGGTACGGCTTCATCACCCAAGATGGTGGCGGCCCCGACGTCTTCGCCCACTTCTCGGCGATCCAGGCGACCGGCTACCGCTCGCTGGAGGAGAACCAGCGGGTGGAGTTCGAGATCACTCAGGGGCCCAAGGGTCCGCAGGCCGATCAGATCCGCGCGCTGCAAAGCTGACGGCTGCCTCGCAGGGTCGGGGCTCCCGACCTGGATCGACCACCAGACTCGCCAGTGGGGTCCGCACCGGATGGCGCGGGCCCCACTTCATGCTGCGACGCTTATTGCTGCGGCGCGAAGGCTTACAACGACAGCTTGGGCTGAGCGACCGGGGTCCGCTGCCGGCGCAACAATACGGTGCGGGTACCGCCGGGATACACCCGCACCTGGGACAATTCCCAGCCCGCGAATTCGGCCTGCACCGCGAGCTGAGTCGCTGCGGTTCGCCGGGATACCTCCGGCGGTAACCGCAGCGGCTGGTACTCCCAGTCGGGGCTATCACCGTCAATTGTCTCGATCATTACTGCACCACCCGTTCGGGATCGATCACCTGCAGTCCTGCCCCTGATGCGGAGACGACGTAGACCCGGCCGCTGACCGGGTCTACTGCCACTGCATCGGGTTGATGCACGGTAGGCACCCGGTGCACGATCACCGGCTCGCCTCCAGCCACCGCGAGCCCGACCACCTCATCGCGGCCGGTCAGGGTGACCCACACCAGGTCGCGCCGGCCGTCATAGGCCAGCGCGTAAGGCGCACTGGGCAGCGGGAAACGCTGCCGCAGCACCGGTGGATCGCCGGCGAAGGCCAGCAGCTCGCCGTCGCGGGTGTCGGTGACCAGCAGCCGACCGAACCTGTCGGCCACCGCACTGGCGGCCCCGTTGCCCGCGCGCAACGCGGGACTGATCTCGCCGGTAGACAGGTCCACCACACTGACCGCACTGCGGCCCCGGTCGAGAACCCAGACCTTGGCTTCGCCGGGGGCAGCAATCAGGCGCGTTGCGTCGATGAACCCTGGGATGACCCGGTTGCCGTCAAGCACCACAAGCCGGTCACCCAGCGCAACCACGGTTCGGTCACCCACCGTGACGACCCCGTGTGCCGGGCCACTGAGATCCGTCCTGCTCGGTGCACCACCATCGAGCAGGACGCGGATCAGCGACCCCGGCGCGGTGATCGGCACCAGCAGCGGACCGCCGTCGGCTGCGAGCACGAGATCCGCCGCCGGGCCCGGCAGCGGCAGCTGTCGTGGCGGCGCCGCGCCGTCCAGGGCCGTCAACAGTAGCCGGGGCGGGTCGTCCAGCGCCACCGCGACCGTCTTGCTGCGGGGATCGATCACTATTGCGGTAGCCGGCGCGCCCAGCGGCGTGATGGTTCCCGCAGGTGCCGGGCCGCCCAGCGGAGCCGACGCCGGCTCGACTGGCGAGACAGCTTGCTGCCCGGCGGAGCCGCCCACGGTGCCGCATCCCGCGATCAGCCCGGCGACGAGCAACGCAGCGAGTAGCGCCGCGCGCGGGGCACCGAGCACACCGACCTCCATGTCGGCTAGGGGGCGAGGTGTAGGTCAAGCATTCCTGACATGACACCCTCGCGTCATCCCCAGGTAGCCGGTTGTTGGCATTAATCCGCTAATTGGACGGACACCCTAGCCCTGCGCCGCTGACCCTGTGCAGTCCTCCGTGACCGAGCTGTGACCAGCCCGGTGCGCGGTTAGTCCATCTAAGCGATAACGTCAACAGCTGTGACTACCACGGTCGACATCGTTTTGCCGTGCCTGGACGAGGCCGAGGCGCTGCCCGGTGTCCTGGCCGCGATGCCAGCGGGCTACCGGGTCCTCGTCGTCGACAACGGCAGCACCGATGACACGGTCGCCGTCGCGGCCGCCTGCGGCGCCACCGTGGTGTCCGAACCGCGGCGTGGCTACGGTGCCGCGGTGCACGCCGGGTTGGTCGCCGCGACCGCCGATCTGGTCGGTGTGCTCGACGCCGACGGATCGCTGCCACCGCAGGCGCTGCCCCAGCTGGTGGCGGAGGCGGCCAACGGCACCGACCTCGCCGTCGGCCGGCGGATACCGCAGGCGGGCGCGTGGCCGTGGCACGCCCGGGCCGGCAACATAGTGCTGGCCGCGGTGCTGCGGCAGCAGGGGCTGCCGGTGCATGACATCGCACCGATCCGGGTCGGCCGGCGCCAAGCGCTGCTCGATCTGGGCGTCACGGATCGCGCTTGCGGTTACCCACTGGAGTTGCTGCTGCGGGCGGGTGCCGCGGGCTGGCGGGTGCGCGAGTTCGACGTCGAGTACCGGCCGCGCACCGGCGGGCGGTCCAAGGTGTCCGGGTCGGTCCGGGGCACGGTGCGTGCCGCCCGCGATATGGCTGCGGCGATGCGGCGGGTCAGCCGAGTCGACGTTCCGGGTAGCCCAACTCGACTGCACTGACGTCATCCAGCGCGGCCCGGATCGCGGGCGCCAGCTCCACCTCCTCGGCGGCCAGCGAGCCGGCCAGCTGGGTGGCGTTTCGGGCGCCGACGACCGGGGCGACCACGCCCGGCCGGTCGCGCACCCAGGCCACGGCGACTTCCAGCGGGGACACCCCCAGCCCGTCGGCGGCGGTGGCCACGGCTTGGACGATCCGAGTCGCCCGGTCGGTCCGGTGGTGCTCGACGTAGCGCGCGTAGTGCGGCGACGCGGCCCGCGAGCCGGCCGGAGTGCTGTTGCGGTACTTGCCGGTGAGCACGCCGCGGGCCAGCGGTGCCCAGGGCAGCAGCCCCACCCCGTGGTGCGCCGCCGCG
>JAICSB010000516.1 GCA_025937115.1 Pseudonocardiaceae bacterium
CTGCGCCGCGCGAAGCGTGCCGACCGCACTGCTGGAGTTGAACCCGTTGGTCAGGATCACCGAGAACAGCGCGGTCCCGATCGAGGCGGCCACCTGCTGGGTGATGTTCATCAGCGTGGAGCCGCGGGCGATCTGGTGGTCTGACAGGCTCTGCAGCGCCGAGGTCATGATCGGCATCATCGTGCCGCCCATCCCGAGCCCCATGATGAACAGCGAGGCGAGCAGGTAGAGGTACGACGGGGAGGTGACGTCGATGCCGCCCGGCGAGAGGTGGACGGCCGACGGGTCGACCGAGACCTGGGTGAACATGGCCATGCCGATGACGATCACCGTGATGCCGGCGAGCACGATCTTGCCCGGGCCGATCCTGTCGGTGAGCACGCCGGCGACCGGCATCGTGAGCATCGCGCCCAGGCCCTGCGGTGCCAGCAGCACGCCGGCCGCCAGGGTGGACTCGCCCCGGACCTGCAGGAAGTAGGACGGGAACAGCAGGCTGGCGCCGAAGAACGCGATCGCGAACAGCGACATCGCCACCACCGCGACGCTCATCGACCGGTTGCGGAACAGGTGCAGGTCGATGAGCGGGTGCTCCGGGGCCCGCAGCAGCGAGCGGAGCACGAACAGCACGACCAGCGCGAGCCCGAGCAGCCCGGTGGTGAGCACCTTGCCGTCCCAGACGGTGCCGGCCTCGGGGATCGAGGAGACGCCGTACAGGAACAGCGCGAGGCCGGGGGAGAGCAGCAGCATCCCCACGAAGTCGAAGGTCTCCGACGGCGTCGGGTTGTCCTTGTCCAGCACCAGGGCGGCGTAGACCAGCGCGACCGCGCCGATCGGCAGGTTGATCAGGAAGATCCAGTGCCAGCTCGCGATGTCGATCAGCCAGCCGCCGAGGATCGGGCCGAAGATCGGACCGAGCAGCATCGGGACGCCGAGGACCGCCATCACCCGGCCGATCCGCTCGGGGCCCGCGGCGCGGGTCATGATCGTCATGCCGAGCGGCATGAGCATGCCGCCGCCGAGGCCCTGCAGGACCCGGAAGGTCGTGAGCAGCTCGATGCTGTTCGCGGCCGCGCACAGCGCCGACCCGCCCGCGAACAGCAGGAGAGCGAGCATGTAGAGCCGCTTGGTGCCGAACCGGTCCGCGGCCCAGCCGGTGAGCGGGATCACCGAGGCCAGCGCGAGCGTGTAGCCGGTCATCGTCCACGCGACCTGGGCCGGTGAGGAGTCGAAGACCCGCTGGAACGTCGGCTGTGCGACGCTCACGACGGTGATGTCCAGGATCGACATGATCGCCCCGAGGACCACCACGCCGGCGACGAGCAGCAGCCGCTTGTCGAGCGTGTCGGCGGGGGCCGGGGCCGTCTGGGCAGAGGTCGGGGAAGTCACCACGACACCCTACGGACCGGTGGCGCGGCCCGCACCTCGATTCGGCGTGGGCAGGGGCACCGGCGGCGAGACGCTGCTCACGTCGTCGGGGACATCTCCCCAATGCGTTGGCGCGTCGGGCCGGGAACCGGTTGGGTGGTGGACATGATCACCGTTGACGGGCTCACCAAGACCTACGGCGGCTTCCTGGCGGTCGACGACGTGTCCTTCACCTGCCGGCCCGGCGAGGTGACGGGATTCCTGGGACCGAACGGCGCGGGCAAGTCCACGACGATGCGGATCATGGTGGGGCTGACCCCCGCCACCCGCGGCCGCGTCACGATCGGCGGCCACCGCTACACCGACCTCCCCAACCCGGGCCGTCACGTCGGGGTCCTGCTCGACGCCTCCGCCCAGCACGCGGGCCGCACGGGGCGGGAGGTGCTGACGATCGGTGCCCGGACGATGGGACTCCCGCAGCGGCGGGTGGACGAGATGCTCGAGCTCGTCTCGCTGTCCCGATCCGAGGCCAAGCGGCGGGTGAAGAACTACTCGCTGGGGATGCGCCAGCGGCTCGGCATCGCGCACGCGCTGCTCGGGGACCCCAGCATCCTGGTCCTCGACGAGCCCGCCAACGGGCTGGACCCGGCCGGCATCCACTGGATGCGGGGGCTGCTCCGCGAGTACGCCGCCCGCGGCGGCACCGTGCTGCTCTCCTCGCACCTGCTGCACGAGGTGGAGCGGATCGCCGACG
Source organism: Pseudonocardiaceae bacterium (assembly GCA_025937115.1). The sequence goes on from JAICSB010000516.1 coordinate 2,120, forward strand.
AGCTGATCCTGATCGGTCGCGGCCGGATCGTGGCGCAGGGCACCAAGGACCAGCTGCTGGCGAACAAGGGGGCCTACGTGAAGGCGGTCGAGGCCGAGGCCCTGCGTGACGCGCTCGCCCGGGACGGCCTGCAGGTGACGCCCGCCGGGGACGGCTTCCGCAGCGACGCCGAGACCGTGGAGATCGGCCGGATCGCGGCAGAGCACCGGATCACCCTGGTCGAGCTCCGCCCGGCCGACGGGTCCGGGCTGGAGGAGCTGTTCCTGCAGCTCACCGCCGACACCCAGCGAGACAGCGAACCGGCCTCGCCCGCCACCCGGGCCACCGAAGGAGCATCGGCATGAGCACCAGCACCCTCGAGACCCCGACGCTGGACGTCTCCGGCACCCCGGGCATCCCGATGTCGCGGCTCGTGCGCGTCGAGCTGCGCAAGCTCGTCGACACGCGCGCCAGCCGGTGGCTGCTGATCGCGATCGTGGCGATCACGGTGCTGATCGTCGGCATCTTCTTCCTCAACGCCGACCGGTCCGAGCGGACCTTCGGGAACTTCATGGGCACGACCGCCACGCCGCAGGGCTTCCTGCTGCCGGTGCTCGGGATCCTGCTGGTCACCAGCGAGTGGGGCCAGCGCACCGCGCTGGTGACGTTCACGCTGATGCCGGTGCGGGGCCGGGTGCTCGCCGCCAAGGTGGTCGCCGCGCTGCTCGCCGGCATCGCCGCGATCGTGATCGCGATGGCGATCGCGGCCCTGGGCGCGCTGCTGGGAGGCGCGGAGAGGCCCTGGGCGCACATCGGGCTCGACGACATCGGGAAGTTCGGGCTGCTCCAGGTCAGCGGCGTGCTCCAGGGGCTGGCCTTCGGCCTGCTGTTCCTGAGCTCGGCCGC
>JAICSB010000262.1 GCA_025937115.1 Pseudonocardiaceae bacterium
CGACGTCGCCCGCCCCATGCAGATCAAACGGGCCACAGGCTGCCTCAGCTTGGGACAGGTCCATAGCTTCGGGATCCTGGCCATGTAGCGGCGCGAGGCGAAACAGCGTAGTATCGAACATATGTTCGAAGATATCCTCGACGAAGAGGTCGCCTCCGTGGGCGCCCCAGTCGGCGAGGACTGGCTCGATCCCGCCTGGCTCGATCAGGCGCCGGCACCGGAGGACACCGGTCAGGTGCCGATCGCGCAGTGTGCACCGTCGGGGTGGCTGGCGCTGGAGCTGGATCACGGCACGGCGGACCCAGAGAGATTGTCGGACGCGGAGCTGATCGACACCGTCGTCGGTTTCGAACGGGTGGCGGCGTGGGCGGGTGCCCGGCAAGCCGCGCTGCTCGCAGAGTTCGCCCGCCGCCGCCCCGATGACTCCTCGCAGCCAACCAGGTCGGACGTCCCGTCGCGGTGCAGCGAGTTCGCCTCCGACGAAATCGGGCTAGCGCTGCGCTTGTCGCGGACCACCGCAAGCAACCGGTTGGTGATGGCGCAGGTGTTGGTAGCCGATCTGCCCGGGACGTTAGCCGCGTGGGAGGCCGGACAGCTAGACGTACTGAAGGTGCGGGCGATCACCGAGGCTAGCTACCTGCTGACGAGTGAGCAGGCGACGGCGTTAGAAGCATGGGTGCTACCCCGTGCTGGGCAGCAGACCGTGTCGCAGCTGCGGGCCGCGCTTGCTCGGGCGGTGCTGGCGATTGACCCGGACGGCGCCGAGGCCCGATACCGGGAACGGCGCAAGGACCGGCGGGTAGTCGTCTCCCCGGACGGGGAAGGCATGGCCTCGTTGTGGGCGCTGCTCTCCGCCCCGGACGCCACTGCGGCGTACCAGCGGTTGTGCCAGCTGGCCAGAAGGCTCGGCGCCGACGATCCACGCGGAATGGACGCCCGCCGTGCTGACCTCCTCGTTGACTTGCTGACCGGGCGACGGTGCGCCGCCACCGGTGACTGCCCCGACGACTGCGACTGCCACGAGGCTTCCGCTGGTGACGCCTGCGCTGATGCCAGGGCTACAGATGGTGCTACGGATGCCATGCCTGCGGGGCCTGATCCCGCGCCTAACACTGTGGAGGACAGCTGCGGCGCAACCCGCAGTGGTGCGGGCCCGGGTAAGCCGCTGGTGTCGGTGATCGTGCCGATCACCATGCTGCTCGGGCTTGATGAACGGCCCGCGGAGTTAGTCGGCTATGGCCCGATCCCCGCGTCGCTGGCCCGCGAGATCGCCGCCGAGGGAACGTGGCGACGGCTGCTGACTGACCCAGTATCGGGAACCCTGCTCGACTATGGCCGCGCGACCTACATCCCGCCGGTCGGGTTGGCTGACTTCGTCCGAGCGCGGGACGTCTACTGCAGGTTCCCGACCTGCCAGCAGCGCGCAGCCACCGCAGACCTTGATCACACCATCCCCTATGAGGCCCGGAGCGGTTCGACTAGCGACCACAATCTGTATGCCAGCTGCCGGCATCACCATCGGCTCAAGACGCACTCTCCCGGCTGGAATGTCGAGCAGCACTCCGACGGCCGGGTCACCTTCACGACCGCCACGGGGCACTCCTACACCAGCTGGCCCCACGACTACCGAGCCGATCCCGAGCCACCACTTGACCCATCACCCGATCTCTCCGGCAGCAGAGTTGGCGCTGGGCACAAGCCGCCCGATCCCGATCTCCCTCCCTTCTGACACTGGACCCGCTGTGGGCACCATGCTGCGCCGTGGCAAGGTCTCAGGCGTCCCGCTGCGCCATGCCGCAGCATGCAGACCGGCCGCCGCCGTCCGCCGGTGGTGATCCTCCAGGGGAGATGGTGCCGTGGTGTCGTGTCCTGGCGTCGCGCCGGTTGAGCCGTTGCCGGGTGTCGAGGCCGTGGTGCTGGTCGGGGGCCTGGGTACCCGGATGCGGCCGCTGACCCTGTCCGCACCTAAGCCCATGCTGCCCACCGCGGGTGTGCCGTTTCTCACCCACCTGCTGGGTCGGATCCGGGCCGCTGGAGTACGGCACGTGGTGCTGGGCACCTCGTATCGCGCCGAGGTGTTCGCGACCCACTTCGGGAATGGGTCCACCCTGGGTCTGGAGTTGGACTACGTCGTCGAGGATGAGCCGTTGGGCACCGGCGGCGGCATCCGCAATGTCGCATCCAAGCTGACCGAGCCCGACGTGTTGGTGTTCAACGGTGACGTGTTGTCCGGTCTGGATCCGGCGGAGGTGGTGCGAACTCATCGCAGTGCGAGGGCGGACGTCACGCTGCACCTCGTGCGGGTTCCCGATCCGCGAGCATTCGGATGCGTGCCGACCAGCGCGGAAGGTCAGGTGCTCGGATTCCTGGAGAAGAGCGACGACCCGCCGACCGATCTGATCAACGCCGGCTGCTATGTGTTTCGCCGGGACATGATCGACTCGATCCCGGCCGGGCGTGCGGTGTCGGTGGAGCGCGAGACGTTTCCCGGATTGCTCGCGGCAGGTGCGCGGGTCCATGCCCACGTGGATGCTTCCTACTGGCTGGACCTGGGGACGCCCGCCGCTTTCATACAGGGCTCGGCCGACCTGGTGCGAGGCATGGTTGCCTCTCCTGCGTTGCCCGGACCGGTGGGGGAGGTCATGCTGTTGTCCGGCGCTACCGTGCATCCCGACGCGCGAGTCGCGGATGGTTCGGTGGTGGGTGTGGACGTCGTGGTGCAGCGCGGAGCGCAGGTGCTCGGCTCGGTGCTGATGGACCGTGCTCGGGTCGGTCCCGGCGCGCACGTGCAGCGCAGCGTGCTGGGCATCGGCGCGCAGGTAGGTGCGGGGGCCGTACTGTACGACGCGGTGATCGGCGACGGTGCGGTAGTCGGGGCTCGCTGCGAGCTACGCAATGGCGTCCGGGTCTGGCCGGGGGTCCTGCTGCCCGACGGCGGAGTGCGCTTCTCCGCCGATGTCTGAGACCTGCGCTGCGACGCGCTCGCGATCTTGGACCCCGCAATACTCGTTGGATTTCCGGGCGGTGCTGGCTCCGTTGCGCCGGGGCCGTGGTGATCCCACGATGCGGATGGATGCCGACGGCACCGTGTGGCGCGCGGCCACCACCCCGGTCGGAGCTGCCACCCTGGCACTTCGCCGCGAGGCCGGTGGCACGGTGCACGCCACCGGGTGGGGACCGGGCGCGGCCTGGGCGCTGGACCGGTTGCCCGCATTGCTTGGAGCCGATGACGATGACAGTGCCTTCGTGTCGCACCATCCGCTGATCGCGCAGGCCCGGCACCGGGCACCCGGCCTTCGCCTCGGCGCCACCCGTCGGGTGTGGGATGTGCTGGTTGCAGCGGTGCTGGAACAGAAGGTGACCGGCGTCGAGGCTCGACGCTCCTGGCGGGAACTGTGCTGGCGCTTCGGAGAACCGGCGCCGGGCCCCGCCGAGCTGTGGCTGCCACCCGGACCGGCGGCGGTGCGCGCGATCCCGGACTGGGAGTGGCACCGCGCCGGGGTCGACCGCTCGCGGCGCCGTGCCCTGCTGGCGGCGGCAGCAGTGGCGCACCGGCTGGAGGGCGCGGTCACAGTGGCGGGGAAGGCCGGCCGTGATCTGCTGCGCGAGGTCCCGGGGATCGGGATCTGGACGGCCGCCGAAATAGCTCAGCGGGCGTGGGCGGATGCCGATGCGGTGAGCGTCGGCGACTTCCACATCCCGTCTGTTGTTGGTTACGCACTGCTGGGCAGACCGCTAGATGATGCCGGCATGCTCGACGTACTCGCACCTTACGCACCACAGCGGCAACGTGCGGTGCGCTACATCGAGGCGTCAGGGTTCCGCCGTCCCCGCTTCGGCCCCCGGTTCAGCGCCCGGGATTACCGCGCCATGTGAGCCGCGCCATGTGAGTAAGGGGTTATCCGGTCGCAAGTAATTCGGCCAGGCTAGGCAGATGGGGATGCCGGCGGCCCGACGCGGCAGCGTCGTACGCCTCGTGCTACTCGCAGTGCTCTGGGGATCCAGCTTCGTGTGGATCAAGGTTGGGCTCCGCGGCTTCACACCGATGCAACTGGTGTTCCTGCGGCTGCTGCTCGCGGCCAGCCTGCTGCTGGTGATCTGCCGGACCCGCGGGCTGCGGATGCCGCACGAGCCGGTTGTATGGGTGCACTTCGCGGTGGCCGCGACCGTCGGCAATGTGGTGCCGTTCTTCCTGTTCGGCGTCGGCGAGCGCAGCGTCGACTCGAATTTGGCCGCAATCCTCAACGCGACGACTCCGCTGTGGACGATCGTGGTGGCGCTGCTGGCGCGCACCGAGCGCGCGATGTCGACGTCCCGTGGGGCTGGCCTGCTCGTTGGCTTCGCCAGCACTGTGGTGATCTTCGCGCCGTGGCGATCGGGCGGCAGTCTCAGCGGCGCCGCGGCCTGCCTCACCGCGGCTGCCCTGTACGGGGTGATGTTCGTGTATGTGGGTCGGTTCCTCACCGGTCGGGGCCTGGCTCCGACGGTCCTGTCCGCTGGCCAGCTCACCGCCGCCACCGTGCTGTCGGCGCTCGCCCTGCCGGTCGGCTGGCACGCCCCGGACTTGCGTCCGGATGCCGTCGGCAGCGTTGCTGTGCTCGGGCTACTCGGCACCGGCGTCGCCTACATCCTGAATTACCGGCTGATCACCGACGATGGCCCGACGGTGGCCTCCACCGTCACGTACCTGATCCCGGTGGTCGCCGTCCTGTTCGGTATCGCCGTACTGGGCGAGTCGCTGAGCCTGCGGGCGCTCGTCGGCATGGCGGTGGTGCTCGTCGGCGTCGGCCTTGTTCGGCTCAGCACAGGCCGGCCGCCGGACTCCACCGCCGCGCCGCCAACAGTGCGAGCGGCCGCCCGTGGCGATGGGGCCCAGCCCCGAAAGTCGGAGCGGTCGGTGAGACATTGGCACGGCACCGTCATGTTCGGTGGGCGCCGGCGTTATGCGGGAATCGTGTCCGTTCGGACCGATATTTCGCTAAATCAGCGTGGCGATCCGATGAATTCTGTCGGCGATCTCGTTGACCTTGGTTTTCATCGGTGCCTTCGCTGTGCGGCGCGTGACGGTGGGCGCAACGCCGAGCATCTGCCGCCGACCCTTCCCGGTTATCTGCCGCACCACTACCGTGGGGTCGCAGCCAATGCAGGGAGGTCACGATGGCAGTTGACGAGACACCAGCGCTGCCCGCTTCACAAACCCAGCAGCCACCAGCGGTCGCGATGCTTCAGCTGACCATGGGGGCCCTGGTATCCCAGGCAGTCAGCGTGATCGCCAGGCTCGGTGTCGC
>JAICSB010000122.1 GCA_025937115.1 Pseudonocardiaceae bacterium
CCGTCCTCCGCCAAGCCGACCTACCCGCAACGACCGTCCCCTGGTGGGGCAACCGCACCCTGCACTACGAATTCGCCTGACCCTTGCCCCAACCAACTGCGCGGAAATCCGCGTTAGAGGGCTTAGTTAGGCGGCGCGGCCGTCAATCTCGAGTCAACTGTGAGGGTTGGGTCGACTCCAGGGCGATAGTTCGCGTGTGTGCCGGTGCCGCTGTCCATGAACTGGACAAGACCGACCTGCGGAGGGGACAGAAACGTCGGCCACGTCGAGTTCACGGACAGCGCCCACGGGCAGCCAGCCAGGGAGCATGCCTGGCCGGGATGGGGCGCAGCCCCGTTAGCGTTCTCCGGGGCGGGGTTGGCCCCGGAGAACGCCTTGAGGGCGGACCCGACGATCACGAACGGGCGCCAAATGCTGAGCAGTGCGATGACCAGGCCTGTGAGGGTCTGGCGCCGATCTCACTCAGTCCGATCCTCCGGCGCCGGCTTCGGCAGCGGTGTCGGGAGCTCCTTCCTTCTCTCTCTTCTGATCTCCCGCCTTGAGGTCCGCTGGGGGGTTCTCAGCCGTGGCCGGATCCGGCTCTTCGTTACCCGCGCCTGAATCCGTCCCTTTCCCCACCTGCGTCATCTTCGGCTCCCCTCATTCGAATGAAACATCTGTGTACTACCCTGGCGTGGTTGACCGTACCCTTACCTCCCGCACCGGGCCACCGCTCATAGTTCGGCATGTGGACGGCCGTCAGCCATATTGCCGGTGGGCCGGGGACCCGGGGCACTCCGTGATACGAACGCCGACTGTGGATCGTCGTCAGTGAGCAGTCAGCGGAGGCGCCGTGACAAGTGCGCACGGGTCGATCCCTGCGGGTACGTAGCCGCAGTTCAACTGCCACGCAGCGACAATTGCGCCGAACACGATTCACACGGACGAGTCCAAGCGGACCATGCCTCCGGCGGGCCTCGCTCCGGGGTGGCCCCTGGGCTGAGTCTGAAAGTGGTGGTCACCAGCTGCTTTCGCCGCTTCATGTCCTGCGGCAGGGCCGCACACACAGAGCTTCTAGCGATCTTGGTTCGCGCCCCTCACGTGCCCGTTCCCACGGGGACTCACGGGGAATCACCGTAGATGACGCCTGGCCGTCGACGCGGCGGGTGCCGCAGCGGTGTTCGCCCCGCCAACCGGGGGGCTGTCAACCACGGCGCCAGGCCAGCCTTGCCCCCGTCACCATGACTAGCACCGCGAGGCACAGGCCCTCACGACACGACAGACATTCCAGTGCTGATGATCGTTTGAGTTGAACGAACCGAGTACAGCCACATGACCGCAGGTCTACCGTGAGCACTGACGAACGGCACCTCGCGCTCATAGGAGCTTCCCATGGCAGACAGTGCGTCCACCCACCCTGGGTCGCAATCCGAGATCGACACCACCAGGGCGCACACGGCGCGGATCTGGAATTACTGGCTGGGAGGCAGAGACAACTACCCCATAGATTGTGAGGTCGGTGATCAGATCCGGCAATTCCACCCCGATATCGGCAACTACGCCCGCGCTGACCGGCTCTTCTTGGGGCGTACCGTGCGGTACCTGGCCGGTGAGGCCGGGATCCGTCAGTTCCTGGACATCGGTACCGGTCTGCCCACCGTCGACAACACCCACGAGGTCGCCCAGCGAGTCGCGCCGGAGTCTCGGATCGTCTATGTCGACAACGATCCTTTGGTGCTAGTGCACGCTCGTGCTCTGCTGACCAGCACGCCCGAGGGTGCCACCGACTACATCGACGCCGATATGCACGACCCTGACAAGATCCTGGCAGAAGCGGCGCGGACGTTGGACTTCACCCAGCCGGTCGCCGTCACCATGCTCGGAGTAGTGATCTTCATCAGCGACGACGGGGAGGCTTATGGCATCGTGCGCCGCTTCCTGGACGCGCTCCCCTCCGGCAGCTACCTGGTGCTGTCCCACACCATCACCAGCCCGACGATGCCCGACGTCGACGCCGCCGTCGAGTTCTGGAACGAGCACGGCACACCGAAGCTGACCCAGCGCACACCCGAACAGGTCCTCCGGTTTTTTGACGGGCTAGAACTGCTGGAGCCCGGCGTGGTGTCGTGCTCGCGATGGCGGCAGGAGGCGACACCCTGGGGCGAGCCCGACGAGGTAGCGATGTTCGGTGGAATCGGGCGAAAGCCGTAATGCCTCCGCGGCGTCATCACCCCTCAGCGGCCGTCATGGAAGCGGCGGTAGCTGTAGACGAGCAGCACCAGCACCACGATGCCGGAGACGATCAGGCTGGATCCGGTTGCCATGCCGCCCAGGGGCAGCGCTGGTACCAGGATCCAGGCGAGGCCGGCCCCGATGAGCGCGAGTCCGCACAAGGCCGTCGCGCTGGTTCGCACTGACGAGGCGACGCTCTGGGCGGCGGCTTGCGTTGCTCGTTTTCGCACCGGTCCCGTCATTCGGTGTGCCCACGGGTACTCGTTGGCGAGCACCACCAGACCAGCCAGCACCAGCAGCAGACCCGGACCGGGCAACACGAGCAACGTGATCCCTACCACGCACAGGGCCACCCCGGCGACCGTCACGAGTACTCGGCGAACCAGCCCAGTCTTCTTCCCGTTCTGCTGGTTCACCTGGTGCATCGCAGCCCCCATCGAGTGTGACCACGTCGAAACAGCTACCCACAGTGCGCCGTACTCATGCGTGACGAACACCTAATGCCACCACACTAACGGGGCTGCGCCCGTGGGCGCTGGCCGTTCCACATCAGTTTATGGACAGCGGCACCGGCACACACGCGAACTATCGCCCTGGAATCGACCCAACCCTCACAGTTGACTCGAAATTGACGGCCGTGCCGCCTCAGCCCTCTAAGCTGGTTCGGTGTCCACCGGGGCGGTACTCGGCAATCCGGCGCGGCTAGCGGCGGTGGGCAGAGTGCTGCCGGTGGCGCAGGCCAACCGGGAGGCGCTGGACCGGCTGGCCGAGTTGGCCGCGATTGTGATGGACACCCCGGTCGGTATCGTGAATCTGATCGACGCCCAGCAGAATTTTGTGGGCATGGTCGGCCTCGGTGAGCCGTTCGCGACATCCCGGGTAGCGTCGATAAACACCGGTTTCTGCCCGTCCACGTTCTTCGCGGGTAGTCCGTTGTACATCGAGGACGCCGCTGAGTCCGGGTTTGCTGATCATCCGGCCCGCGTCGAGTTGGGTTTCAACGCCTATGCTGGCTGCCCGCTGCGCGACGCCGACGGACAGGTGATCGGCACCCTGTGCGCGCTGGATACCCGGCCGCACCGGTGGCGGCGGGTCGATCGCTTAGCGCTGGAGGCGCTGGCGAACTCGGTGGTCAACGAGATGGCGCTGCACCAGGACATCAACCGCCGCCAACGGTTGCTGGATGCTTTCACCGCCGCGCCGGCGGCGATCGCGGTCACCCGCGGTCCGCAGCACATCGTGGAATATCACAATCCTGCCCATGAGGCGCTGTTCGGCAAGCTGCCGCTAGAAGTGCCCGCCCGTGCGGCGATGCCGCAGGTGCCGGATGAGTTCTTCGCATTGATGGATCAGGTACTGGCCAGCGGTGCGGAGTACCGCACCGCTGAGGCCCCGGTGACCATGCTCTGGCCCGGGGAGCAGCGCCCCCGCGAACGGTTCTTCGACTTCTCCTACTCCGCGATCCGTCGCACCGCCGGCGATCGGGTGGACCACCGGGGTCTGCTGTTGGTAGCGGTGGAGGTCACCGACCGGGTCCAAGCCCGCCGCGAGCTGGAACGCCACGCCCGCCGCCAGGAACTGCTCGCGCGGGCGAGCGCGAGTTTGAACCGTAGCCTCGACCCGGGAGCGGAACTTCAGGAACTCGCCCGGGCGGTTGTCCCCGAGCTCGCTGATCTGTCCACGGTGCACGTGCTGGTCCGCCCGGTGGCCCCCTGCGCCGACCCGCCCCTGCCGGTGATCACCAACCGGGTGGCCGTCGCCGGCATACCCGGCGTCACGATGGCGCCGAGGCTGACCGGTCTGCGCTGGAACGGCGACGGCGACCCGATCACCGCGGCAATCCGCGGCGGAGAGTTGGTGCGCCAACCCGTGTCGTCTGCCGAAGTGCCATCGTGGTCGCGGAAGACCGGAACGGCTGAGATCTTCCGCGACGGGTTGAGCCAGGTGGTGGTCGCCCCCGTGATCGTGGATGGTCTCGTGGTGGCGGTGGTGTCCTTCCTGCTGCATCACACCCGACCGCCGTGGAACGACGATGATCTGCACGCATTGGGTCAGATCGCCCGCTACGCTGGGATCGCCCTGGAACATGGCTTGACCTACCAGGCGACCCGTGAGTCGGCGTTGGTGCTGCAACGCAGCCTGCTCACCGAGCCGCCGACAGTGCCCGGACTGCGGATCTGCGCCCGCTACCGCCCGGCCGGGCGCGACGAGGTCGGCGGCGATTGGTATGACGCGTTCCAGTGCCGCCCGGACCAGCTCGCCGTGGTGATCGGCGACGTCGTCGGGCACGACATCACCGCCGCCGCGGCGATGGGCCACCTTCGCGCCACCCTGCGCGGGTTGGCCTTCGACCGCGACGAAGGACCGGCCGCGATTCTGGACCGGCTTGCCGAGATCAACGCCGGCCTGGCGATCACCCCATTCGCGACGCTGCTCTACGCCAATCTCACCAGCACCGATGACCGCTGGACGATGCGCTGGGCCAGCGCTGGGCACCCACCCCCGTTGCTCGCCACCCACGACGGCGTTGCGCTGCTGACGGGGGTCAGCGGCCCCGCCTTGGTCTGCACCCACACTCCGCCGCACACCGAGGGTGAGATCACCCTGCCCGCTGGCTCGACCCTGTTGCTCTACACCGATGGTTTAGTCGAACGCCGCGGCACAGACCTCACCGACAACCTCAGTCGGCTGGTCAGCCAAGTCACTGCCGGCACCCGTCACCTCATCGAGCCGCTCTGTGACGACCTGCTGGCCGACGCACCCACCGACGACGACATCGCGGTGCTGGCCATCCACGTCTGTTAACTCGTGAGATCGTCGAACTCGCCGGCTTTGACGCCGTGGATCCACGCGGTCATCTCGGCGGGAGTGAACAGTGCCACCCCATCGTCGGGATGGTTGCTGTTGCGCACCGCGATGCGACCATCGGGCAAAGTGGCGACCTGGACGCAGGTTCCGTTGTTTCCGCTGAAACTGCTGATGCGCCATGAAGTGGCGGCTATATGTAAGGGGCTAGACACGGTGTGTGCCTCCGAACGTTACTCCCCGACGACCGAATGGATGAATGAGATGGACCGTTCGCGGTCAAGGGCGACCCGCTGTAGATTCTCAGCCACCATGGTATACGACCGAACCTGTTCTGCATCCTGTAGATACACTGCCCCGTCGTGGAGTTCGACGTAGCCGATCGCGCGCACGTTCGCGAAACCCAGCACGACGAACTGACCGGTCAGCGCGGTGTGCGGACCGTCCTCGGGGCGGATCACCTGAATCGTCACGGTAGGCAGCTCAGCCATGGCCAGCAGATGCCGAAGCTGTGCGCGCCGCAACTCCCGGTCACCCACGGCGAGGCGCAATGCACCTTCGGTGATAATGGCGTGCAGCTGGAGCGGGCGCTGAAGATCGGTGAGCCGGCGGGTGCGCGCAATACGAAGGCCGACGAACCGCTCGCTGTAGTCGGCGCGCACTCGAGGCGTCTGAGCGGTGACCGCTGCGGCGTATTGCGCTGTCTGCAATAGGCCGGGAATGAGCATGGGCTCGAAAACGAACTCACGCTCGGCCAGGCCCTCCAGGCCGACGAACGTCTTCAGCCAGTCCGGCACCACCTGCGCCCACGGCGCCCACCAGCTGGCCTCGTCGGCTTGACTGGTGAGCAAGATAAGCCGGTCGATATCGGCTTGCTCGGCGCCGTAGCCGGCGAGCAGACACGCGATGTCGTGCGGATCCTGCTGCTGGCGACCGGTCTCCAGATGGCCGAGCTTGGCCCGGCTGATCCCGCTCTGTTCACTGGCCTCGGTCAGCGACAGCTTGGCCGAGTTGCGGTAGCGGGCCAGCTCCACGCCGATCAGCCAGCGCAGTGGCGCTGGACCTTCTCGCAACGAACCCTCGGCCGCCGGTTTTGTCATGAGACGTCTCATGTATAGTCCCCCGAACTGATACACGTCCCACCGTCCGATTTGCCCGAACGGACCCGGCCGACGGGCACGGGCCAGTGCCGCGGTGGTCAACCAACCATTGCGCGTACTGAGTGCACTTCGCCGAGCTTTGTGGCCGGGATGGTCGCTGGTGAGGCTACCGCCTGCCGCCCGAAAAGCTGGCAGGCGCGCTGTCGGTTTTGTCCGCGTGTCGAGCGGTCGCTTTGCCTGTGCGTCCGGCAGCGTACGGGGCTACACCCAGAATTGTCAGTCACTACAGACCGGGGAAGACGACTGTGGACCAGGCTCCGCCGGATTGTCAGATCCGGGCATCGCAGCTGGCGGCCCTGCGGATACCCGAGCCACAGTTTCCCACCAAGACTCCAGCCGGTCGACGGCCAAGCCGCCCCACGCCGGTTCGCGCTCCGGTGGGTCAGCCGGACCCCAGCGATCAGGCCGGCAGCCCTGGCGTCGAACAGCTGCGGTGGGCACGCTGTCCCGATGACGGGCGCTTGCACCTGCTGCAACCTGCTGGTGTCGACCTCGCCGCCGCGAACGGCCACGCCCAGGCAGTCTGTGGCCATCGCGTACCCGCCCAAGGCCTCACCATCAACGACGTCCCGTCGGGAGCGTTGTGTATGGCCTGCGTCATTGGTGCGACTTCGTAAGGACCGCGGCTGCGCTCAGCTGAGGTAGCCCTCGACCTCACTGGCCGGGCGGACCTCGGTGTCGGGGTCGCCTGAGGAGTTGACGATGTGAACAGCGACTTCGCTGATTTGCCGGGGGCGCCGGAGACGATGTTGCGCCGCGAGGACCTGGCCGTCTTGCCCGCAACCGCCCCGCCCGCGCCGTGGCGGGTCACCGCTACCGCGCTGCTGTGGACGGATCGCCCGGACGCCCGCGCCCGGGCGGCGATCGATGCGGTGGTGCCGACGGAGGTGTCGGCCGGCGCCACGCCGATCGCCACGGTCGGAGCGCTGATCCGGTACCTGCGCACTCCCGTCGGGCGCTACCGCGAGGTCATCGGGGCAGTCGTCTACCGCCGGGGCGCCACAGTGTTCACCCACATCCCCTTCATCGCCGTCGACTCGCTGGCCAGCGTGGTCGGTGGACGCACCAACTGGGCGCTGCCCAAAACGTTGGCCAGCTTCGACGGTCAGCTGGCGCATGGCATCTCGATGGCGGCGACCGGCGTCGACTGGCGCGTCGAAGCCACCCCCACCGCTCACCGGCTCATGGTGCCCATGCTGATACCGAAACTGCTCGCATTGGTCCAGCTCGGCCCGCACCGCACCTTGTGGTCGGTGCGACCCAGCTGCTACGGAGTGGCCCGGCTGGCCCGGATCGACGTGCGGGTGACGGCTGCTCCCACCCTGCGGGACTGGTTCCCGTCAGGCACGCGCCGAGGCACCCTCACCCCGCGGCTGACGATGGTGCTGGGTCCCGCCATCGGCTGAGGTTGGTGAAGCGCAACAGCTCTGCATCTCCCGAGCTCAACAGCAGAGCGATTGCACGCAGCCGGGACAGCACTCTGGTGGAGTTCGGGAGGTTGAGAGTTGCCGGGCCAGGGTGGTTCCGTTAGGAAGGCGTCAAGATCGGTGCCGGCGGGTTGCGGCGATGCGAGGCTCGGCGGCGTGAGCCTGCTGCTGAAGAGGTTGCTGGTCGGCCGGCCGATGCGCAGTGCCCGGTTGGGTGAGACGTTGCTGCCTACCTGGCTGGCCTTGCCGGTGTTCTGCAGCGACCCGATCTCCTCAGTGGCGTATGCGACCGAGCAGATCGTCCTGGTGCTGGCAGCCGGTGGCGTTGCCGCCTTGACCCAGACACCGTGGGTCGGGCTGGCCGTGGTCATGCTGCTGATGGTGGTCGTCGCGTCCTACCGGCAGACCTGCTTCGCCTACCCGAACGGCGGCGGCGCCTTCGTGGTGAGCAGGGACAATCTCGGTGAGACCGCGGCGCTGGTGGCGGCCAGCGCGTTGCTGGTGGACTACGTGATGACGGTTGCGGTATCAGTGGTGTCCGGCGTCGTGGCGATCACCTCGGCGCTGCCGCGGTTCGCGCCGCACGCGGTGGCGCTGTCGGTCGGGTTCGTCGTGGTGCTCGCGCTGGCGAACTTGCGCGGTACCAAGGAGTCCGGTCGGGCGTTCGCGGTGCCGACCTACACGTTCATCGGCTTGACTTTGTTGATGTTCGTGGTGGCGGCGGTCAAGGGCTGGGGTGGCACGCTGGCGTTGGCCGAGACGGCCAGGCAGCCGCTGCCGGCAACCATCCACATCGGCGGGATGTTCACCGTGATCCTGCTGGTGCGGGCCTTCGCGTCAGGCTGTACCGCGCTGACCGGGGTGGAGGCGATCAGCAACGGGGTACCGGCCTTCCGTAAACCCAAGAGCCGCAACGCGGCGCTGACGCTGACGCTGATGGGCGTGATCGCGGTGGTGCTGTTCGCCGGGATCACCCTGCTGGCAGTGCGGCTACAGGCCCGCGC
>JAICSB010000244.1 GCA_025937115.1 Pseudonocardiaceae bacterium
CAGCTCGGCCTGGCCCACCCCGAGGGCGAGCAGGCGGTGGCGCACCCCGTGTAGCGCCTGGGTCACCTGACCGGTGGAAGTGCCGGCGAGGTATGGCTCCACGATGACAACGTCGGGCTCGGTGAGCGTGACGCGCAACCCATCAGCGTCGAACGGGCGAACGGTGGCGGCGTAAAGCACGGTGACGTCGCGGTGTGCGGTGGCGGCGAGCACGCGATCAGCCATCGGGCCTACCGCCACGACGGTGCCGGCGTTGCCGTGGCGCAGCACGCTCATCCGCACAGTGTCCACGTCTTGCGGGCGGCCATTGCTGCCGTTGTCCAGGCGCAGGTAGATCCGGTCCTGGCTGGCGACGGCCTGGCGCAGCAGGGTGTCGACCTCGACCGGATGTCCGGGGACGTGCACGGTCCATCCGTCCAAGGTGTCGAGCAGGGCGACGTCGCGGTGCCCGAAATGGGTCTGCCCGCCGGCCGGCCATCCGTAAGAGCCACCGGCGCTGACCAGCACTGCGCCGAGGCCTTGGTGGCCTAGGTCGAGCTTGACCTGCTCGAATGGCCGCTCGATTAAGAACGGCGGAAAGGTATGCACGATTGGCCGCATGCCGGTCATCGCGAGACCGCCGGCGACACCCAACAGCAGTTGCTCGCGGATACCGACGTTGACCACCCGATCAGCCACCGGCGCGGTGGCCGCCGGGTCGAGGTAGCCGGCCCCGATCTCGGCCAGCACCAGCGCCAGGCGGGGGTCCTCGCGCAGCAGTTCAGGCATCAGCCGGTAGAAACGCTCGCGCTGGTCCTCGGCAGCGGGGACCGCGCTGACGGCCGGTGCGTTGGCGATGGTGGTGGACATGGGCGCTCCCTGGTTAGCGATCAGCTGGTCTTGGGCTCGACATGGGCTACGACGGCCAACGGCCGTTCGGGGTGATCGCCGGTGACCGCCCGGCGCAGGGCGTCGTGGTCACGGCCGTCCACGTCGACGGTGGCCCAACCCTCGACGGCGAACCGGGCCGCGATCCCGCCGGGCCAGCCCCGTCCTGCGGAATCGTTGTCGATCACTACGGTGGTGAGCCGGTCGAGCCCGACCCGGCCGGCAAACTGGATGGACTCAGCGTTGCTGCCCTCCTCCAGCTCCGCGTCGCCGACGAGGACCACCACGCGGGGCGTAGACCGCCCGGTCAGTCGAAGCCCGAGCGCCGTGCCCACCGCCAAGCCCAACCCGTGGCCCAACGAGCCGGAGCTGATCTCCACTCCGGGCACCAGCGTGGCATCGGGATGGAACCCGAGCGGGGAGTCATACGTCCCGAACCCGTCCAGATCCTCAGCTGCGAAGAACCCGTGCGCGGCCAGCACCGCGTAATAAGCCATCGGACCGTGCCCCTTGGACAACAAGAACCTGTCACGATCCGGGTCATCGGGATAGGCGGCATCTACCTGCAAGATGTCGTGGTAGAGCACCCACAACACATCGAGAGTGGAAGTGGCGCTGGGCCCGTGCTTCTCATCACCGGTCATCCGCGTCATCAGCGCGGGCAGCTGCGAGTAAGACAGTGCGGTCGTCATGTTCACCATGCTCGGACCTCAAGTATGGTTGATGTCAAGGTCCGATCCGCCGGCCACTGGCAGCAGCGTGCCAGTCACGCGTGGCACATGGCCAGGAGTGTGGCGACGGCGCACCTGAGTTGTCCGCTTCCCTTCAGGCGCGGCACCTGGCCAGTAGCTGGGTCACGGTAGCCCAGTTGCGCACCGTGGCTGACCCAGCGGCGGCCAGCGGACCTCCGGCGCGGGCGAGTTGTGCAGCCAGCTCGCTGCGCCCGAGACCATCTGGGGTATGCAAGAACAAGGTGCGCCCGACCACCGTCGCCTCGTCGTGGCTGCCCTTGTCCGTGGCGCGCTGCGCAGCGGCGGCGATGGTGGCGAGCTGGTCAGGTCCGATCTGCTCGCTGGTGAACACGGCATGCAGGCATTGGGGATTCGTCTCGTCGGGATACGGGTTGTCCGCGACCACCTGTGACAGCTCGTCGCGGGTCAGCACCACCACTTTGGGCCGCACACTGAGTGATTCGGCGATGGCACACTCGAGGGCAGCGGCGATCGCTGAGGTGCTGGTCTGTGTGGTCGTGAACAACACGTTGCCGCTTTGGATGTAGGTCGCCACATCGGTATGTGCGAGGGAGGTCACGAGCGCGCGCAAGTCAGCCATGGAGACTCGGTTGCGGCCGCCGACGTTGATGCCGCGCAGCAGTGCGACGTGGGTGGGCACAGGGCGATTCTGCCGCCGATACGGACAGGAACAGTACGGTGGGTTAGTTCTCAACTCGTGGGAGGAGGCAGAGATGCTGTTGGATGGCGTGAACCACATCGCCTGGATCTCCAAGGACGTCGATCGGCTTGGCCGGTTTTATACGACGGTGTTCGACGCTGTCGTCGGACTCACGCGTGAGCACGGGCCTGGCGAGACGATGACCGTTATCGATATCGGCCCGGCCACGCAGCTGAATATCTTCGTGATCGACGGCAACACCCAAGCCGATCGCCAAACTCCGATGTGGGGTCGCGGACGCATTGATCACGTCGGGTTGGCTGCCGCGTCCCCGGAGGCTTTCGAGACGATCCGCAGCCGGCTGGTCGACGCCGGAGCCAGCGACGGCACGGTCAACGACTTCGGCAAGGCCTTGAGTATCTTCTTTCGCGATCCGGACGGCCTTGAGGGAGAGGTGCTGCTGCCGAAGCCCTGACAGCCGAGACAACCGGATCAATCTCCCCGGCGCACCGGTCCGAGCATCTCTCGCTCTGCGGGTGTGGTGACCAGCCGCAGTGACAGCCAGAGGTCGGGACCCAACGCCACCACGCCGTCGTCGGTCAATGCCGTCAGCGCCTTGGCCATCGGCGGCGGGAGCCGCCACATTCCGGCGGCCAGCTCTGCCTGGGCAGCGGGGAGCCGTTGCAGCAGCACCAGGTCGGCGTTGACCGCGGTGCTCTCTGCCTGCGGGTGCAGGTAGGGCAGCACGTACAGGGTCGTCTGCCATGGCGACCGTGGCGGGAACAGCTCTTGTGGGACAGCTCCGCCGTCGTGCACGACCAGCAGCGGAGCGTCTTCCGAGGCTCGCGGCAGCTCGACTGGCGCCAGCCGCCGTACCTGCACCAGGGGGGCGGGACGACCGTCGGGGCCCTCGCCGGCTGCTCGGCTGAGCTCTTGCCAGGCGTCGGGTCGGCCGGTAGCGATGACCACCCAGGCGCCGGTGGCCATCGCGCGCAGGGCGACCTGTCGCGCCAGGTACAGCCCACCGACCAGGACCAGTCGGGTGGGCTGCGGGCGCAGCACCGACACGCTCAGCGGTTCATCGTTGGCACCGCAGCCCAGGACCATGCCGCCACGGTCGCCCGAAGGGCTGATCGCATCGAGCAGCCCAGCAGTGACGAGGAACTCCGGGGCCCCCGTCCCCGCCGCGGTGGGGTTACCCAGAGTCCGGCTCATCGGTGCGCCCCGAGTGGCAGGGTCGCGGCCAAACCAGCGATCTGCATTCCGCGTAGCGGGCGCAGCGCCACCCCGAGGCGTTGCGAGACGGTCTGCAGCTGGCCGTCGGCCGCCTCGAGCTCCGTGGGGTTGCGGGCACTGACCCGGACCACCCCCCGCAGCCCGATTTCACCACCGTCCTCACCTGGTGACAGCGACAGCGACAGCGTCGTGGACAGGGCCCGCACGCCGGTCAACGCGTTGAGGTTGTGCACCGCACCCCTGGTGCCCCAGTCGGTGATCGCGTGGCTGGCGTGGCCCACCCCGGCGGCGGTGACGGCTGTCCAGCCTTCGCTGAGCGTCACAGGTTGTCCGCTGCCGGCCACCGCGGACAGCTCGGCGGCGGAGATGCCGGCGCGCAGCAGCTGGTCGGCATCCAGCGGTCGAGTCGATACACCCCGGGCTTGCAGGTCGCTGCGGACCCGGGACAGCGCACCGATCAAGGCTCGGTGACAACCCGTCACACCGCCGCCACGTTCGGTCACCGCAGCGGGACAGCGGCGTGGGTCCAGGTTCACCGCCACCCAGGTGGTGCGCCTGGCAGCCACCGGCAGGGGGCCCAGGACCTCCAAATAGGAGCGCAGCGCGGGGGACGACGATGGCAGGGCGGTGCTGCCCGGGTAGCAATGCCAGATCACCTGGATCGAGTCCAGCACTACGCCGCGGTGTTCCAGGCAGGGGGCGAGCGCGCTGAGCGGCAGGCCGGCGGCACCCCCGACGGGAGTGATCATCGATGGTGCCGCGTCCACTTCGAGCACGGCGGTCCAGGTGTTCTGGTGGCACACCAGGCCCAGCGGTTCGCGCTGGTGGTCTGCGCCATGTGCGATGGTCAGATCCGGTAGAAGCAGGCGAAGCAAGTTCACCCGCGGATCGTCAGCGGCTAGGACCGGCTGTTGTGGACTTCGCGTTGACACCGGCTCCGGAACGGAGAGGCTGCGGCCATGGGAGCGCACCAGGTAGCCGGCGGTGACCCCGACCCACTGGACCAGCCAGCGGCCGTGCCAGCGGCCCATCGCCAGGGGTACCGCGACCAGCAGCAGCACCGCAGCCCACCACAGCGCGGTGTCCACGGCGAGCAGCGCTAGACCGAGCGCCAGCCCCCCTTCCAGCACGACCAGGTTGACCACAGGCAGCGGACCCAAGCGCGAACCCGCTGCGCGCAACCGGGCAGCCACTCTGGCGCGTGGTGCGCCGCTCGACTCTCGCACCGGCGGCTGTTCTGACTGCCGGTGACGCGTCGACTTCTGCTGGGGTGGCGCCGGTGCTGCGGTCATATCTCCGCCTCCGCTTCGCTATCCTGCGGCACCGTACAGCCCCGGAACAGAGCGCCGGAAAGAGGCGGTAGCACCCGATGTCCACGAATCCGACCACCAAGGCGCAGGTGCAGGCCTACCGCTTCGTGCTCCGCAGAATGGAGTCAGCCCTGGTCCGCAAGGACGCGGTGATGCTGCACGAGCCGATGCGCCACCACCTGCGGGCGACGGCGGTGGGCGTGATCCTCGCGCTGTTGGGATTAGCTGCGTTCTTCGTCGTCGGTAAGTTGCACCCGCCCAGCCATACCAGCGGCCTGTCCGAGACAGTCGTCGTTGCGCACGTCAGCAGGGCGAGCAGCACGCTGGTAGCTGATCTTCGCTAGGCGCTCCGACCTGAGAGTGGTGGAAGACGAGGCGGCCACAATGGGATCGGTGCTCGTCGTCATGCCGACCGAGCCCGACAGCGACCGCGAACGTGCGCTGCAGGACCGCGGCTGGACGGTTGCCTCCCAGTGGTACCTCGGGCAGCCGCACTGACCGGAGGCAGGCGAACCGCCCCGTCCGGTCGCGGATCCCGTCGTGGGACGCCCACTTCAAGCCACGGTCCGGCTGGTGCCAGGATCGTGTGGTGCGGATCCGTGAAGACCCGGAGAGTCCACTTGCGCGGTTACGAGACGTTTGCCTGCGCCTGCCGGGGGTTACCGAACGACTCAGCCATGGCGAGCCAACCTGGTTCGTGCGCCGCTCCTTCGTGATGTACGCCGATCATCACCACGACGGTCGGCTAGCTTGCTGGTGCGCAGCTCCTGCCGGCACCCAGGAGGAACTGGTGGCTGCGGACCCCGATCGGTTCTTCGTGCCTCCCTACGTCGGTGGCCGGGGTTGGGTGGGCGTCCGCCTCGACGCACCCGTGGACTGGGTCGAGATCG
>JAICSB010000078.1 GCA_025937115.1 Pseudonocardiaceae bacterium
CCTTGAGGCCGAGCACCGCAATGGTTCGCATCGGTGCAGCCTATGGGAGCCCTCTAAGGTGCTGTTCATGCGAGCCTGCGCGGTGCAACGGGCGCTGGAGGCCGAGGTCGTCGCGGCACGTCAGCGGCTCGGCGTCGCTCCTCGGGTGCTGGACGTGGGCGGCGGCAGCGGTGTCTGGGCCGTGCCACTGGCCTGGTCCGGCTGTGCGGTGACAGTGGTGGAACCGAGCCCCAACGCGCTGGCCACTCTGCACCGCCGGGCTGCCGAGGCCGGCGTCCAACAGTTGGTGAGCCCGGTGCAGGGCGATGTCGACTCGCTGGCGGACGTTGTTGCGGCAGGTAGTGCAGACCTGGTGCTCGGGCACGGTGTGCTGGAGGTCGTCGAGGACCCCGCTGGGGCGGTCCGGGCGTTGGCCGCCGCCACCGCGCCCGGCGGCGCGGTATCGGTCCTGGTGGCCAACCGGTATGCGGCGGTACTGGTCCGCGCGCTGGCCGGCCGGTTGGCTGAGGCCCGCCGGGTGCTGGACGACCCGGACGGCAGGCTTGGTGCGGCCGATCCCGTACTACACCGCTTCGACACCGAGGGCCTGTCCGCACTGCTTGCCGCCAGCGGTCTGGCCATCGAGCTGGTGCAGGGCGACGGGGTGGTCGCCGACCTGATACCGGGCGGCGTGCTGGAGGGCCAACCAGGAGCCGTCGACCAACTCGCCGAGCTGGAGCTGCTGCTGGCGAGCCGGGTACCGCTGCGCGACATCGCCAGCCGCCTGCACGCGTTGGCCCGGCGCCCGGCGACAACCGGCTAGCATGGGCAGTGACCGAACACAAGTTCGACTGATCGTAGTTTGTAGGGGGTGCCATGGGGCGCAGTGCTGATCTACCCCGCAGCATTGATGTGCCTCGCGCTAGCTGCACCGCCGATCGAGATTGCCACGTTTTACACGTCGACATGGACGCTTTCTATGCTTCCGTCGAGGTCCGCGAACGTCCTGAGCTGGTCGGGCGGCCCGTCGTGGTGGCCGGCGGCAGCAACCCGGCCGGAGACCGCGGCGTCGTCCTGTCGGCGAGTTACCAGGCTCGGGCGTTCGGGGTTCGCTCTGCAATGCCGGTGGCACACGCGCGGCGGCTGTGCCCGCAAGCAGAGTTCATCCCGCCGCATTTTCCCCACTATGCGGAGGTCTCTCGCGGGGTGATGGCGCTGTTTCGCGAGGTCACCCCGCTGGTCGAGCCGCTGAGTCTGGACGAGGCCTTTCTCGACGTCGCAGGCTCGTTGCGCAGGCTGGGGATGCGGCCGGCCGGGATCGGGGAGTGGATCCGCGGCCAGGTCTATGACGCTCACCGGGTGACCTGCTCGGTCGGGGTCGGGCCGAGTAAGTTCATCGCCAAGCTCGCCTCCGGGCTGTCCAAGCCCGACGGGTTGCTCGTGGTGCCCGCCGACGGGGTGCTCGATTTTCTGCATCCGTTGCCGCTGTCCGCGCTGTGGGGAGTCGGTGCGCGCACCGCGCAGGCGTTGCGCAAGCTGGGCTGCGCCACGGTGGCCGATGTGGCCATCGCACCACTTCCCGCCCTGCGGCGTGCCCTGGGTGTGGTGTGCGCCCAACACCTACACGATCTCGCCAACGGCCGCGATGAGCGGCGGGTGGTGCCCGACATGCCGGAGAAGTCCGTGGGTGCGGAGGAGACCTTCGCCCACGATGTGGTGGACCGAGCGGTGCTGCGGCGCGAGTTGCTGCGGCTGGTCGAGCGCTGCACGGCTGCAATGCGCGGCCGCGACCTGCGCGGTCGGAGAATCGCGCTGAAGATCCGCTATCCCGATTTCACCACCGTCAGCCGGTCCCGAACCCTGGCTGATCCGACCGACTCCGCGCACCGGGTGTTCGCGGTGGCCACTGAGCTGCTGAACGGCAACCTGCCCCACGGGACGGCGGTACGGTTGCTGGGAGTGCGGGTGGAGCTATTGGTCCGCGGGGCGGTGGGTGAGCAGCTCACCCTCGACGGCGACAGCGTCAGTGCATGCTGGCCGGACGTGGAACGCGCGGCGGACGCCGCCCGGTCCCGGTTCGGCAGTGCTGCTGTACGGCTGGCTACTCTACTGGAGTCGCCACCCGATTGCGGGGAAACGCAGTCCCCTGAATCGGGTAACCAGATCGGCTAGTCCATATCGCCGCGGGCTCGTATCCTCGACGGTAGGAGCCCACGGTAGGCGAGCGGTCGCCACAGGTACTACCGTCGGAACCGGACACCATATCGACAACCGGAGTGCCGGAGGAGGAGCGATGCCACTCTCCGAGCACGAGCAGCGTCTGCTCGACCAGATAGAGCGTGCGCTCTATGCAGAGGACCCCAAGTTCGCGTCGAATGTCCGGGGCGCCCGGATGCGCAGCCTGTCCCATCGGCGCCGGATCCAGGGAATCGCGCTTTTCTTGCTGGGACTACTGCTCCTCGTCGCCGGTGTCGTGCTCCCCTTCCGCCCGATCGGGATCCCAGTCATCAGCGTCCTCGGCTTCTTGGTGATGTTCGCTGGTGCTGTCGTCGCGATCTTCTCTCGGCGTAACGCTGGTGATGGCCGGCGTGCGGGATCGGCGGGCCCATCGTCAGCCGGGCAAGGTCGCAGCACCCTGGCGCAGCGGATGGAGCAGCGGTTCCGTCGCCGCTTCGAGGAGCATTAGTCCACCGACCGGGCGTTCTAAGGTCGTCTGCGTAGTACCGAGCGCGGTAGCAGCCGGGCCATGTGGGTCGCTGGCGCGCACCGAGCCAGACTGGCGCGCACCGCGTCGAACGCAGGCCGCAGCTCACTGTCGGACGAGGTGCCGGATCGGCCGGTGTTCGATGGACTGTGGCCGACGCCGGCATACCAGGATCTCTCCACCGCAGCGACCAAGTCGCGCAGCCCGGCTCGCCCCGGTTCGTCCAAGGAATGCTCGTCGGCCAACCGCTGCGCTGTCGCTCGTACGCTCTCGCCGGCGCAGGGATCGACCCCCCGATCCACAGATTCGGCCAACACTTCGTCCCACGCGGCGGAGATCGCCTGCGGGCCGCCGGCGTCGACCAGACGCAGCCGCCGCCGGCGGCGGTGCTCACGCACGCCCAACGGGGTGATTCCCGCTAGCAAGCCGGCCAACAGGAGCCCGGCAGCTCCTTGGCCGATCCTGCTGCCGGGGCCGGGGTCAACGCTCGCTTGGGGGCTACCGGCGCGTGGATCCGGCGCCGCTGAGGCGGGCGCGGGCGGCGCCGGTGTGGGAGTGCCGGCTGCCGGCGGTCCGGTCGGCGGCGCTGTGTTGCTGGATAGGTCGGGGACAGTAGCCACATAACCTGGTATCACGGTGCGCCCGTCGGACAGCGGAGTCGAGTCGAACGGTAGCCAACCAGCGCCGGGAAACCATGCCTCCACCCACGCGTGCGCGTCGTCGGTGGTGATCAACCGTGAGTCACCGGTGACGCGGCCGGGGGTGAAGCCGACCGCGACCCGGGCCGGCACGTGCAGCGTCCGCAACATGATCGCCATCGCCGACGCGAACTGCTCGCAGTAGCCTCGGCGGCCGGTGAACAGGAAATCCACCAGGTCGTTCCCGCTGTTGCCCGGGGCGGTCCGCAGGTCGTAACGAAATCCGTTACGAGGCGCAGTGAACCACTGGTTGAGGGCGACGGTGGCATCGAAGGCGGTGCGGCTGCCCGCGGTGACCTGGGCAGCCAGCTGGGCGACTCGCTGGTCCACTCCACCGGTGTCGAGGTACCGGGGATCGACGGAGGTGCTCCGGGCATCGGGAGCGGGAGCCGGTGCCCGGAGCACCCGGAGGTCCGGCGCCGGGAGCACCCCCAGCTCGGTGTACGCCGCCGCGCGCTGGCGGCGATCGGAGAAGATGGTGATCGCGTTGGGGTCGTACCTCCAATCCGGGGCGACGCCGCCCAGCGCCAGCGGGTAGCCGAAGGACGGTAGCCAGGTGTCCACGTAGTTGATCGGCTCGATCTGCACCTGCAGGGTGGGCCCGGATACCGGGGTCGCCACACCGGCGGGAAGTGGCAACCGCTCGGTGGTCTCGTCGTGCGCTCGTATCGCGCCGTCCAGCGGGCCGATCTGCCAGCCCACACCGGGCGTGAACCGGCTCAGAGTCAGCGCCCGAAGGTAGGTCCGTTGTGCTTCTGCCAACCCCCGGACCCGGAACAGCGGCACGGCATCTCCGGCGGATAGCTGCCCGCGCAGCGAGGTAAAGGGATTCAACCCGATCCCGCCCAGCGGCCGGCCGCTGGCAGCACCGGTGTGGATCGACCGGCCGGTGCCCACTGCCGTCACCGTCGCTCCAACGACCAGGGCCACCACCATGGCACTGCCCGCCACCGCCACCGCGGCAGCGGGTACGGCACCGATCCGGCCGCCAGAGCTGGTGGACGGTCCCCACGCCGGTTGCCGGCGCCGGCTGTCGACGGCGAGCAGCAGCGCATACCCCAGCGCGCTCAGTGCGAAACTCCACCAGGGCAGCATCCGGTCCGACGCCGCGATAGGCACGATGATCACGCACAACAACACGAGCCCCGCACAGGCGGGTGCGCCGGCTGGGACGACCAAGGCGTGCACCGCCACGGCCACCAGCCCAATGGCGACCACCACCAGGCAGCGCAGCTCAACGCTCTGCGCCATCGGGGGCAGCCCGACCCGGATCTGTTGGGCGGCTCCTTCGAACAATGTCCGTAGCTGCTGCGCCGAGGATGGTCCCGGTAGCACGGCGAGCCAGCCTCCGGAGGTGAACACCGCAGTGACGAGTCCCACCAACGCGGCGAGCTGGCCGGCTGCGACGACGATCGGCGGCATCCGTAGCCGGTGCAGCGCCACGCCGGCAGCTACCACGACGGCAATCGTCAGGACCACATAGCCCCACCAGCGCGAGCCCGCGAGCACTCCGGTCAACGATGTCGCGGCGAGCGCGACGGCCAGCCCGGCGGTCACGGCGGGCAGTACTCGAGTGCGCAGCCAGGTCATCGCGGCGCCGCCAGCTTGCTGCGGGAACTGCTGCACAGCTGGTCCCATACCGAAGCAGGCGGCTGCTCCGGGCGGGCCACCGCGACTGACCAGCCCGCGGCAACGAGCAGGCGGGCGGTCTGCGCCGGATCCGCTGCGACCGGATAAGACGAGCCGTTGCCCGCGATATCCCAGGCTGCGACGTCCAGCAGCACGGCGTGGCTGCGCCTACCGCGAGGGCGATGCGCGAGCAGCTGTTCGATGGCCACCGGCCTGAGGGCGCCGAGCACTGCCACCACGTCCTGCCGGCCGGCCATCGCCGGGCCGCTGGCCAGATCGGGCTGGTCGGTCGCGCGCAGTGCGGCGAGGGCGTCGAGCGCGGTGTCGATGGTGTGGTCGGTCTGGTCGGCGGCACCAGCCAACACCAGCCCGTCCGCAGTGACCAGCCGCGCCTGCTGACCGTGCCGTCGCAGATGCACATACACGCTCGCGGCCAGCGACACCGCATATTCCAGGCTTGAGGCAGGTCCGCTGCCGCGGTGCGCGGCAGCCCGGTGATCCAGGAGCACGGTGGCACGGCTGCGCTCCGGCCACTCCTCAACCCGGACCATCAGCTCGTCTCGTCGGGCCGTCGTGCGCCAGTGCACCTTGCGTAAGTCGTCACCGTGCCGGTAACTGCGCACCACCACTTCGTCCTGGCCCGGGCCGAAGCCCATCCGGCCGCCCGCCGCCTCGCCGGTACCCAGCTCACCGCCAGCGGGCGACCCGGTCAGCGACACCACAGCGGGGATCACGACCAGCCTGCTGGGCTCGGCGAGCGTGGGACAGTACTGCGCCAGGTCGAGTGGATCAGTGATTCGCGCGATCAGCGGACCCAGCGAGTGCACCCCGCGCTGCACCGGGCGCAGCGGATAGCTCAGCTCTACCGCACCGATCCGCGGCGGATGTGCGACCACAACGCGGCAGCTGCCGCCCAGTGCGTCCGGTACCACGTCCTCGACCAGCAGCTGGGCACACAGCCGCCCGGTGCCGCGCAGCGTCAGGTGCACCTGACAATCGCCGCCGACCGCAACCCGAGATGGCGTCAGGTCTCGGTCCGCCCGCAGCCTGTGCCGCGTGTACCCCACGACCACGCTGGCTGTCAGCGGAAGCATCAGCGCGAACGCCGCCACCCGGAGCAGGTCGCGTTCGTCGACCAGCACCGCGCACAGCGCCGCGGCGAGCCCGGCGGCGAGCAGGCACCGACCGCGCGTGGTCAAACCGGCGAGCTGCCGGGGCACCTAGGTCACCCGGGGTGAGCGGCGCCACACCACCGTGCCGTTGCGCTCGGCGCGTTGCTCGGGGCGCATTTTGGGGCGTTGTTCGGGGCGGTCGGGGACGCTGCCGTCGAGGCTGACCGGCGGTGGCCCGGTCGGCGCTTGTGGTACCGGTACCGCTGCCAGCACATCGCGCACCACGTCCTCCTGCGAGATCTGGTCCACCTGCGCCTGAGCAGTGAGTACCAGCCGGTGGGACAGCACCGGCTGCGCCATGGTCTGCACGTCGTCGGGTACCACGAAGTCCCGGCCGGCCAGTGCAGCGGCCGCCCGACTAGCCCGCATCAGCTGCAGCGTGGCGCGCGGCGATGCGCCCAGCCGAAGCTCGGCCAGCCGTCGGGTCGCACTCACCACCTCTACCACGTAGCGGCGCAGGTCGGCGGACACGTGAATCAGCCGAACCGCCTGGCACAAGGCTCCCACCTCGGCAGCGGTGGAGACCGGTTCGAGGGCGGCGAACGGATCAGTGCCGGCATGCTCGTCGACCATCGCGAGCTCGGCGGCTAGATCGGGATAACCCAGCGAGATCCGGGCGGTGAACCGGTCACGCTGGGCTTCGGGTAGCGGGTAGGTGCCTTCCATCTCCACCGGGTTCTGGGTCGCGATCACCATGAACGGCCCGGCGAGCGGGTAACTGTGCCCGTCTACGGTGACTTGACGCTCTTCCATGCACTCCAGCAGCGCCGATTGGGTCTTGGGAGAGGCCCTGTTGATCTCATCGCCGACCACCACGTTGGCGAAAACCGGGCCCGGTCGGAAGTCGAAATCTCCGGTGCTGCGATTGAAGACCGAGACCCCGGTGATGTCGCTGGGCAGCAGGTCCGGGGTGAACTGGATCCGGGTGACCGTGCAGTCGATCGACCGAGCCAACGCTTTGGCCAGCGACGTCTTGCCCACCCCCGGCACGTCCTCGACCAGCAGGTGGCCTTCGGCAAGCAGGGTGATCATTGCGGTCCGGACCGCCTCGGGCTTGCCGACCAGGATCCGTTCGATGTTGCCCACGATCCGCTGCGCAACGGTGTGCACGTCGGCGACCGGCGGCGAACTGAGACCTCGGCTGCTCATGACTTGATCCTGACCATCGTCGCTGGTCGCTAGTGTCCCGGGGGCCGGTCCACGTCAGCGCTGCGAGGAGTGTGTCAAACCGTGACGCGACGACCACCCTGCGGGAGGGTTTTCCGCGTTGGTGTCGAGTCCCGGCTTCCGATTCACACCACCGGCGCGACCACCATGAGTGTGTCAGGGCGCAGACGGCCACCCCGCGAGCGCAGGGCGATCCGGTCGCACTTCCGCTAGGCGGTGTCTTCTCCCACTTCGCCCCACCTGTTGTGCCACCCGACCGCGTCGACCCGTCCGCGAGTGCGCCCGACGGCCTGGTGACGTGTCCCTAGCTGGGAAGCAGGGCACGCCGCTCGGCCGGTCCCCACTTCCAGCCACCTGTTCTGAGCTGGCTGAATAGCTCCCGCAGCGAAACGCGGACGGTAGTGGCGCGTTGACAGTGGATGGAAGTGGGGTAAGGTGGCTCACCATGGAGCATAGGGGTGCTCCATGGCCGGTCCGTCGGCCTAGGAGGTGGGGTGGCCGTGTTCCTTGGCACACACACTCCCCGGCTCGACGACAAGGGGCGGCTGACGTTGCCAGCGAAATTCCGTGACGCGCTCGCAGGGGGGCTGATGGTCACCAAGGGCCAGGATCACTGCCTCTTTGTGTTCCCGCGTGCTGAGTTCGAGGAGATGGCCCGCAAGGTGGCCCAGGCGCCGTTCACCAACGAGGCAGTGCGGGCCTACCAGCGCTACCTGTTCGCCGGCACCGATGAACAACGCCCGGACGGGCAAGGCCGCATCTCGATCGCGGCCGAGCTGCGGCGCTACGCCGGGCTGAGCAAGGACTGCGCGGTGATCGGAGCGATCAACCGTTTGGAGATCTGGGACAGCGCGGCGTGGCAGCGCTACCTGGAGGAACACGAGGAGTCCTACGCGCAGGCGCAGGAGGCGGTGTTGCCTGGCGTGATGTGACCCGGTACCACCAGGCCTCCGCCCGGAGGCGCATCGACCGTGCTCACCAGATCAACGGCGATGCGCGACAACACGGACTAGCTCCAGCCCTGACGCACCTTCCCCGGCGCCAGGATCTGGCACCGGGCGGAGACCTGGCGGCACCGAGAGGGTTTCGGATCCGCGCCGGCAATCCCGGCCGCGTGGCGTTAAGGAGAGTGCTGTGAGCGGAGGGAGGCTGGCGGTGGCCGATTGCTCGCAGCACGTCCCGGTCTTGCTGCACCGGTGCCTGGAGCTGCTCGGGCCCGCTCTGGCAGGGCGGCCGGCCGTGGTGCTCGATGCCACGGTGGGTCTCGGGGGGCACGCGGCTGCGCTACTCGAGGCGCATCCTGCGCTCACCTTGATCGGTCTCGACCGTGACCCGCAAGCCATCAGGGTGGCCACCGAACGGCTGCACGCGTACTCCGGTCGCCTTCATCTGGTACACGCCGTCTACGACGAGTTGCTCGACGTGTTGGCGCGCCTTGGCGTCGCGCGTCTCGATGGTGTGCTGTTCGACCTGGGAGTGTCCTCACTGCAGCTCGACGCCGTCGAGCGCGGTTTTTCTTATGCCCGCGACGCCGTGCTGGACATGCGAATGGATTCCAGCGCCGGGCCTACTGCCGCCGACGTTCTCAACGGCTACTCGCACGCCGACCTCACCCGGGTGCTTCGGGAATACGGCGAGGAGCGCTTCGCCAGCCGCATCGCCGCTGCGGTCGTGGCGCAGCGACCGTTGCATACCACCGCGCAGTTGGTGGAGATCATCTACCAGAGTGTGCCGGCGGCCACTCGCCGCCACGGTGGCCATCCCGCTAAGCGAACCTTCCAAGCCTTGCGGATCGAGGTCAATCGCGAGCTGGCAGCGCTGCGCGCGGCGATACCCGCGGCGCTGAATGTGCTCGCGGTCGGCGGACGGTTGGTGGCGTTGTCCTACCACTCGCTGGAGGACCGGATCGTCAAACGGGCGCTGGTTAAGCTGACCACCTCGCGTACCCCGGCCGGTCTGCCGGTTGAGCTGCCCGACCACGGCCCCGAACTGCGTACGTTGACGCGTGGGGCCGAGCGTGCCGACGTGGCCGAGACCGAGGCCAACCCGCGGGCAGCGTCAGTGCGGTTGCGCGCCGTGCAGCGGATCGCGCCGGCTCCAGAGCCCAGGTCCGGCTGGCCGGAGCCGACCCGGTGACGGCTCCCACCCGCACCGCGAAGTCGGTGGCTGGCCGGGTTACCGCGCCGGCCCACCGCCGGGATACCAGCGACCAGCGGGGCCGCTCCCCGGCCGTCGCCCGCGCCTACGCTCGGCGTGCGCAGCGCACCGCGCCCCGCCACGGTTGCCCGGACAGCGCGGACGCCCGGACCCCGTTCGTGATGCTCGTGATGGCGCTATTGGCGATGGCGTTGATCGCCACGCTGTGGTTGTCCACGGCCGCCACCGCGGACTCTTACCACTTGGAAAGCGGCCGAAAGACTGTCCGGAACCTGACCGAGCGTTCGGAAGGACTAAGCCGAGCGGTGGCCACTCTGGAGACCGCGCCGGAGCTGGCCCGGCGGGCCCGCGAGCTGGGGATGGTCCCGGCGGGGGATCCGGCCCGGCTGATCGTCGGGTCAGACGGCACCGTCACCCTGGTCGGCGAGCCTCGCCGGGCTGTCGCACCACCACCACCGCCGGCACCGGCGGTAGCGCCCGTGCCGCCGGTGCCGACTGAACCGGTGTCGCCCGCGCCCGTCCAACCCGCGCCGACGCAACCGGTGCCAGCGCGGTGACCCGGAGCCGGTCGACCAAGGTGTCTCCCCGCCGACGCCGGCGACCCTGCCGATCAGCAGGCGGTCTGCGCGGCCGCTTGGGGTTGGGTCGGGTAGTGCTCGTCCTCGCGCTGGTGGCTGCCGGACTGAAGCTCGCTGCCGTACAGGGCCTACAGGCGGCCGAACTGTCGGCACAGGCGGTGAGGCAGCGCACCACCGTGCAGACGCTGCCTGCGCAACGCGGCACGATCACTGACCGCAACGGCACGCCGCTGGCGTTCAGCGTGGAGGCCAAGGCGCTGTACGCGCAGCCGCAGCGGATCGTCACCGA
>JAICSB010000712.1 GCA_025937115.1 Pseudonocardiaceae bacterium
AGCAGGGTATGCGCCTTAGTCGAGCCAACCCGGCACGGCACGCACTTGCCGCACGACTCGTCGCGGAAGAACCGCAGCACGTTGGTTGCTGCCGCAAGCAGGTCGGTGCCCTCGGCGATGACGACCAAAGCACCGGAGCCCAGCATGGAGCCCGCGGCGGCCAGCGTGTTGAAGTCCAGTGGAACGTCCAGCTGGTCGGGCGTCAGGAAGTTCGACGACGCGCCGCCGGGCTGCACCGCGGCCAACCTCGCCCCACCGGCCATCCCGCCGGCCGCCTCGAGCAGGGCCCGGACAGTGGTGCCCATCGGAACGCAATACACCCCTGGGTTTGCGATATGCCCGGAGACGGCGAAGAACTTCCATCCCACCGATTCACCAAGGCCCGCGTCGATCCACCACTGCGCGCCGCGCGCGACGATCCCCGGGACGTCGGCGAAGGTCTCCACCGAGTTCATCAGCGTGGGCCGGCCATGCAGTCCGTACACGCCCGGGAATGGCGGCTTGTTGCGCGGCTCACCGCGATGGCCCTCCATGCACTCGATCAATGCGGACTCCTCGCCGAGGATGTATCCCCCGGGCGAGGTGAAAATATCCACCTGCAGGGTTCGCCCGCTGCCCAGCACGTCGGTTCCCATCAGGCCGTCGGCGCGCAGCGCATTGATCTCAGCACGGAGTACCTGTTCTTCGGGGCCGTACTCGTGCCGGATGAACACCCAGCCCTGTTCCGCACCGACGCAGAGCATGCCGATCAGGAGTCCCTCCAGCACCAGGTGCGGCTGATCGGCGAGGATCTGCCGGTCCTTGAAGGTGCCGGGCTCCGACTCGTCGGCGTTGCAGATCGCGTACTTCACCGGACCCGGCTGGGCAGCTACTAGCTCCCACTTCTTACCGGTGGGGAAACCCGCGCCCCCCATCCCCCGCAGCCCGGATTCTTTCAGCGTGGCGATTACCTCCGGCACGCTCAATCCCCCACCCACCAACTCCCTCAACACCGCATATCTGCCGCGTTGAGCGGGCTCAGCGGGGCTATTCGGCGCGCCAGAACCCGCTGAATGCAGGTAGGGGTCGTTGGGGTAGCGGGTGGGTGAGGTGGGTTTGTGGGTGGGTGGGGGACGGCCCTCGCGGGCGGCTTCAACGGCAGCGTCGGCGTCAGCAGCCCGCGCTGGGTGGTCGTTCACGGCGACGGCGGGCGCCATGTCGCAGCGTCCCAGGCATGACACCTCGCGGAACTCCACATCCGGTCCGAACCGGTCGGCTAGACCCGGCGCACCGCCGGCGAGCCAGCAGGACAGGTCACGGCAGGCGTGCAGCGCCACTTTCGGCGGCGCCTCGGTGCGGAAATGCGGGTAGAACGAGACCAGACCCTCGATCTCGTACAACGGCCGGCGCATCCGGCGCGCCAGCGCGACCAGTTCCTCGCGCGGCAACCAGCCCAGCCGGGACTGGATGGCATTCAGCTCAGGGATCAGACTCGGCCCGGGAAACTTGCCCGCCCGGGCCTCCGTACCCGGCGCACGCGCAGGTCGACTCCTACTGCTGTCATCAACCACAGTGACCAGGCTAACGCAGCCCACCCGGCCGGAACCGCATCGCGATTCGGCTCCGAATGGCGGTCAGTGGCCGGCTCCGGACCGCGATTCGGCTCCGAATGGCGGACCTAGCGGCTCGATCTGCACGGCGCAGAACTTGAACTCGGGGATCTTGCCGTAGGGGTCGATCTCATCGATGGTGAGCACGTTGGCGGCGGCCTCCCGGAAGTGGAACGGGATGAAGCAGTTGCCCAGCGCCTCCCGGTGGGAGACCTTCAGGCGCAACTCGATCTCGCCACGCCGGGAGCGCACCCGCACCATCTCGCCGTGCGCCAGCCCGCGGTCCGCGGCGTCCTTGGGGTGCACGTACACCTCCGCTTCCGG
>JAICSB010000511.1 GCA_025937115.1 Pseudonocardiaceae bacterium
AAGTGGACATCGAGATGGGGCGGACGGTGTCCAGCGCGCCGATCAGATCCTGTTGCATGATCACGAGATCGGTTCCAGCGGCGCACGTGTGGCGCAGCGCAGCGCGCACCGCAGCCTCGCGGCGCAGCGCGACAAGATCAGCGGCGACGAACCCCGGGGTGCGCTCGCCCACGGCCGCCAGATCGACGTCGCTGGCCAGTGGTGCCGCGGCAAGCAGCACCCGGAGCAGCTCCGTGCGGGACCGGGCATCGGGCAACCCCAGTGACAGCTCGCGGTCGATCAGTTCCGGCGCGCGCAACCGCGGATCCACCGACTCGGGATGCGCGGTGGTGACCACCAGCGCGACCCGATCCAGTGCGGGCACTAGAGCGTCGAGCACGACGGTGGCCAGCGGCGGCGGGTTGGTAGCCGGCAGCAGCGCCTCGATGTCAGTGATCAGCAGCACGCCAGGCTGGTGCTGGGCGGCGGCCGCTACCGCGTCGTGGACCCGCCGCGTGGCGGCGTCGGGCTGCACGGCCGCCACGCTCGGCGCGGCCAGCTCGACGACCTGGGCGCCGGCGTCACGGGCCACCGCGCGCACCATCGTCGCCTTGCCGACGCCCTCGGGGCCGTGCACCGCCACCCCGAGGCGGGTGCTGGCGCCGAGGCTGCGTAGCAGGTCGGGCCGGTGGAAGGTGAGCTCAAACCACTCGGCCAACCGCCTGGCGGCGTCCTGGGCGCCCACTAGATCGGCTACGGCAGGCGCCGGGGCCGCCGAAGCTGGGCTGTTGGAGGCTTGCGGCCGCCCGGGCGCGTCTCCGGTGCGCGAGCCGTCGCGCCAGCCGACGACAGTCGACGGGTGCGGGGCAACCGGCCCGGCCGGGTCGGTAGCCGTCACGGTAACCAGCTCGTTGGTCCAGGTGATACCGATTGCCGAGGCCAGCCGGCTACGCACCGCCGCGGTGTTGGATCCAGGAGCCAGGTCCTGCGGGAGCAGCGACACCGCGTCCCCGGCGGTGAGCACCTTGCCGGCTAGTGCGTGACGCAGCGTTTCAGGACTCACTGAATGGCTGACCAGGACGGACCCTGTGACGGTGATCGAGCGGGCAGCGGGTACCTGTACCGGCGCGAGCACCACCTCGGAACCTTCGGTCAACCCCAGGTTGGACAGCGTGAGGTCGTCGAGCAGCGCGATACCGGGAGCGTTCGGCCCGGCGGCCGCCAGCGCGGCACTCACCCGGGCTCCGGTGAGCCGCACCGCGTCCCATGGCCGCAACCCCAGCGCGTCGAGTACTTCCGGATGCAGCCGCACCACACCTCGCCGGGCATCCAGCGCCGAGGTGCTGAGCCGGGCGGTCAAGGTGATCTGCGGTGCGCTCACGGCGTCCGAGCCTACGGCCAACGTACCGGAGTGCTACGCTTGCTACGGAGGTGCCGGGCGATGCCGAGGACCATTCCGCACCGGGAGCTGCGCAACAACAGCAGTGCCGTGCTGCGTGACGTGCAGGCTGGTGAGACGGTGTACGTCACCAACAATGGCGAGGTCGTCGCCGTCCTCGTGCCGCCACCACGAGCAGCTGGCGCGTCGCTGCGGATCCGGCGGGCCACGGTCCGCGGGGGATTCGCCGAACTGGAGCGGACCCGGATCCAAGAGCCGCTCCAGGACGTACTGGACGAGCTCCGCGGCGATCGGTGATCCTCTACGTCGAGACGTCGGCAGCGGCGAAGCTGCTCGTCGATGAGCCTGCATCGAGCCGGCTGGCGGCGCGACTCGATGCTGCCGTTGACGCCGACGATCCCATCCTGTCGAGCACGCTGCTGGAGACCGAGCTGCGCCGGCTCGCACTCCGCGCTGAGCTCGCCCAGTCCGCCGTGACACAGCTGCTTGCGCGCTTCGATCTGGTGGAGACCGACCGCTCCCTCTACCGGGAGGCGGGCCTGCTGCCCGGCCGTCACCTCCGCAGCCTCGACGCGCTGCACCTCGCGGCCGCGTTGCGGGTCGGCGCCGACATCATGGTGACCTACGACCGCCGGCAGGCCGACGCAGCAGCCTCCGCCGGGTTGCCAGTCCTCGCGCCGTAGTCCATCGCGGCCAACCTCGGAGCCCGCACTCCTCACCGGCGATGTCGGGAAACTCGGCCAGTGGCGAGCGTGTGCACCACGCTGCCGCGGGGTTTCGTTGAGTAGGTGAGCAGCCCAATCGACAACCTTGACGGTTGTCTCATCGGCCCCTCCGGCACCACGGGAGAGATGTGTGGATCCGTGGCGCTGTGATGATTGTTTCCGGTTCGTTGCGTCGGGAGTATGGGCGCGTTTTGAACAAGTCACGTGGCGTGGCGAAACATGGATGTTACATGCAAAATCGTCCCATGTAACAGATCCTGCCTAGCTTTGCAGCGTGGATACAGAGCCGTATACGGGCCCGGATACGAAGCATCCTGCGGTCAACCGTGCCGACGACCAGGCTGTGCTGCCGCGGCTGCGGCGCGACCAGGTCTACCAGGAGCTACGCCGCCGCATCATGCTCGGCGAGTTCGCGTTGAATTCCCGGTTGGTCGAGGAGCGCCTGGCCGCGCTGCTCGGGGTTTCCCGCACCCCGGTGCGGGAGGCGCTGGTGCGGTTGTTGGCCGATGGTCAGGTGACCCGGGTAGACGGCGGCTACTTCGTGGCCACGCCGGACTTCGGCGATCTGCGTGACCTGTACGACCTGCGGATCACCCTGGAGCTGCGGGGTCTGGCCCGCGGCCTGGAGATCGAATCGGTCAGTCATGACGTGTCGCTGCTGGAGCCGCTGCGTGACCAGTGGCGGGCGATGTGGGACGACCGGCCCGACCCGGCGCCGGACTTTGTGTTGGTGGACGAGGACTTTCATGTGACGTTGCTGCGCTCGGCCGGCAACGGGGCGCTGACCAGCACGCTGGAGTCGGTGAACGCCCGGATCCGGCCGGTGCGGATGTACGACTTCCTGTCCGAGGAGCGCATCGAGCTGACCATCAACCAGCACCTGGGCGTGCTGGACCGGGTGCTCGGCGGACGGCTGGACGAGGCGGTCG
>JAICSB010000326.1 GCA_025937115.1 Pseudonocardiaceae bacterium
ACTGCTGCTCGTCGGCCGATAGACGGTGTCACCGGCCAACTCGATCCAGGAGGCCCTGTCCACCGCCTCGGCATGGCCCGAACCGATCGCTGTGGCTTTCCAGCTGGCCGCCGAGCTCGGCTATGACGGCGTCGAGGTGATGGTCTGGGGCGACGTGGTCAGCCAGGACATCGCCGCCGTCGCGGCGTTGGCGGATCGCTATCGGATGCCCGTGCTCGCCTTGCACGCCCCCTGCTTGCTGATCTCCCAACGGGTGTGGGCGCCAGACCCAGCGGTACGGCTGCAACGCTCCGTGCACGCCGCCACCGAACTCGGTGCCGGCATCGTCGTCGTGCACCCCCCATTTCGCTGGCAACAAGATTACGCCGCGGGTTTCGGTCAGCAGATCGCTGCGTTGGAGGCCGCCTCCGGGCTCGCTATCGCAGTGGAGAACATGTTCCCGGTGCGCCGTGGCCGGCTTGAGGTATCCAGCTTTGTGCCATCGCCTGACCCGACCGATGTCGGATACCCGCATTACACGCTGGATCTGTCGCATACCGCCGCGGCCGGTGTCGACGCACTGGAGATGGCCCGGCGAATGGGCCGCCAGTTGACCCACCTGCATCTGGCAGACGGCAGCGGCGCGCCGCGTGACGAGCACCTGGTGCCCGGCCGCGGTAGCCAGCCGTGCGCCGAAGTGTGCCTGGGATTGGTCGAGCGTGGGTTCACCGGCACCGTGGTGCTCGAGGTGAGTACCCGCCGCGCCCGGACTCGCCAAGAGCGCCGCGCCCTGCTGACCGAAGCGCTCCTTTTCGCGCGGCTGAACCTCTGAGTGAGAGTCGACGCACGTCGTGAACTCGCCGACACCTACGTCCCCAGGCGCTGAGAACGTCGGTGCTGTCGAGTTCACGACGCTGGGCCGCCGGCGCGCTAGCGTGCACGCTGTGCTGCGTCCGCTGATTCTGTCCGTTGCCGGCCACCCGGCCGTCCGGCGGCTTGTCGGCACTGCGCCGGTCAGCCGGTACGTCGTACAGCGCTTCGTCGCGGGGGTGAGCACCGAGCAGGCGGTGGCCGCCACTGCCGCCCTGGTGTCCGCCGGCTTGGCGGTGACCCTGGACCACCTCGGCGAGAGCGTTGCCGATGCGGCCGGTGCGCAGTCCACCGTGCAGTCTTATCTCGAGCTGCTGGCCTGCTTGGCGGCCGAGGGCCTGACCAGCTGGGCGGAGGTCAGCGTGAAGCTGTCCGCTGTGGGTCAGCGGCTGGACGAGGCGCTGGCGTTGCGCAATGCCGCTCGGATCTGCGCCGCCGCCGAGCAGGCTGGTACCAGCGTCACCCTGGACGCCGAAGACCACACCGTCACCGACTCCACCCTGCGGGTGCACGCCGAACTGCGCCGGAACTGGCCCACCACCGGGGCGGTACTGCAAGCGTACCTGCATCGCACGCTGGATGACTGCCGGGCATTAGCGGTCGAAGGCGCCCGGGTGCGGCTGTGCAAGGGCGCCTACGCCGAACCGTCTGAGCTGGCATACCGGACCTCGGCGGAGGTCGCGGGTAGGTTCGTACGCTGCGCCAATGTGCTGCTCGCCGGACCGGGCTACCCGATGTTCGCCACTCACGATCCGCGACTGATTGACATCGTGGGCGAACGGACCCGCTGGTACGGGCGCCCACCGAGTAGCTTTGAGTACCAGATGCTCTACGGGGTGCGTCCGGCCGAGCAGCGACGCTTGGCCGCTGCCGGCAACACCGTGCGGGTGTACCTGCCCTACGGATCGGATTGGTACTCCTACCTCACCCGACGGCTTGCCGAGCGACCCGGCAACGTCGCCTTCTTCCTTCGCTCCGCGGTGTCCGGGGGCTGAGCCTCCAGCGCCTGACTGTCGGGCCGCTGTGGCACCGTAGCGCCATGACCACGATCGCTGTCCTGGGCACCGGTAAGATCGGTGAGGCCCTGCTTTCGGGCCTGCTCGATGCCGGCCGCAGTCCAGATGACCTGTTGTTCACGGAGCGCTATCCCGATCGGGCCGCGGAACTCGAGCAGACCTACCGGGTGCGCGCGGTCGATACCGCCACCGCGGCAGGTAAGGCCGACGTTCTGATCGTCGCGGTGAAGCCCCAGGACATCGACCCACTACTGGCCGAGCTCGCCGGACTGATCCGCCCGAGCACTCTGGTGGTGAGCTTGTGCGCCGGGTTGCCTACCGCGCTCTACGAGCGCCGGCTTCCTGATGGTGTACCGGTCGTGCGGGTGATGCCCAACACCCCGATGCTGGTCGGCGAGGCGATGAGCGCGATATCCGCCGGCCGCTTCGCCGCCGACGCGCACCTGCAGCTGACCGAGGAGTTACTGGGCAGCGTGGGCAAGGTGGTCCGGGTACCGGAAAGCCAGCAGGACGCCGTCACCGCGCTGTCCGGGTCGGGCCCGGCCTACTTCTTCTACCTGGTTGAGGCGATGATCGACGCGGGGATCATGCTCGGGTTACCCCGACCGATGGTGACCGAGCTGATCACCCAATCCGCGGTGGGGGCAGCCCGGATGTTGCGCGAAACCGGCGAGCACCCGGTGCTGTTGCGAGAGGCTGTGACCTCTCCCGGCGGGACGACGATCATGGCGATCCGGGAGTTGGAGCGGCACGGCGTACGGGCCGCAATATTGGCGGCCATCGAGGCGGCTCGGGATCGATCGGTAGAACTCGGTGCTGCTCATCGGATCTAATGCTTACTGCAACCGGTGCGAAGTACAACTGATCGGAGTCGCACGGCCACCACCAGTCCCGCTACTCTCATCAGAACAGGTACGTCACGGACCGCGGGAGGGGAAGCCCGGCGGCGCGTGATGTAGTGAGGACGCGATAACCCATGCTGATGAATGAACAGGCCGGGGCGGCCAAGGTACAGTTCCTCACGGTCGCCGAAGTGGCCGCGATGATGAGAGTTTCCAAGATGACGGTCTACCGGCTGGTACATGCGGGTGACCTGCCAGCGGTTCGCGTCGGGCGTTCCTTCCGCGTTCCGGAGGCGGCGGTGCATGGTTACCTGGAGAACGCCTATTTCGACGCGGGATGAGATCAGGGTCGGGTGCCGGCAGCGCCTGACTTTGTGGGGATCCTGCGATGAGGGGTAGCCTGGGCGCCCGTTCGCGTCCGTTGCTGGGCGCTCCGCAGCGGACCAGCGATCAGCACATCCAGCGGATCCACGACCAGCGAGGAGGCCGAGCATGGGCTCGGTGATCAAGAAACGCCGTAAGCGCATGTCCAAGAAGAAGCACCGCAAGTTGCTTCGCAAGACGCGGGTGCAGCGTCGCAAGCTGAAGAAGTAATCTCTGCGCGCGAGCGCAGGGAGCAGGCCAGCATGTCGCCTTCCACGGTCCTCGTCACCGGAGCCAGCCGCTTCATCGGCGGGCAGCTGGCTGTTCGACTCGCGGCCGATCCCGACATCGACCGCGTCCTCGCTGTGGACGCGGTGCCGCCGGGGCCGGAATTGTTGCGGCGGATGGGGCGTGCCGAGTTTGTGCGCGCCGACTTGCGTAATCCGCTGATCGCCAAGGTGATCTCTACCGCCAAGGTCGATACCGTGGTGCACGCCTCGACCAGCGCCAACCCGCCGCACGCTGGCGGGTACCGGAGCGGTCGAAGCACGATCAAAGAGATGAACGTCATCGGCACCATGCAGCTCCTCGCGGCTTGCCAGAGGTCGACGACGGTGGCCCGGCTGATCGTGAAATCCACCGGCGCGGTGTATGGCGCGAGCCCGCTGGACCAGGCGATATTCACCGAACATGACGAGCCTCATGCGATACCGGCCTTCGGGTACGTCAAGGATGCGGCCGAGGTCGAGGGCTACGTCCGCGGTTTCGCGCGGCGGCGCGACGACGTGGACGTCACGGTGCTGCGCTTCGCGAACATCATCGGGCCACGCCTCGATACGGTGCTCAGCCGGTACTTCTCGCTTCCCGTAGTGCCCACCGTGTTGGGCTATGACGGTCGGTTGCAGTTGTTGCACGAGCAGGACGCACTGGCGGTGCTCGAGCGGGCCACTCGAGCGGGGATACCGGGGGTTTTCAACGTCGGTGGCGACGGGGTACTGCTGGTGTCACAGGCGATCCGCCGGCTCGGCCGGATTCCGGTCCCCATCCCGGGGCCGGCCGTGGACGCCGTCGGTCGGTTGTTGCACAGCGCGGCACTCATTGACTACGCACCGGAGCAAACCCAGTTCCCCAACTTCGGCCGGGTGCTTGATACCACCCGGTTGCGCACCGAGTTCGGCTACCTGCCGCGCTGGACGACTTCGCAGGCGTTCGACGATTTTGCCCGTGGCGCAGCGTTGCGGCCCACGGTCGACCCGAAGTGGATTGCCACCGCGGAGCGAGGCGTGCTCAGCTTCGCGGGCCGGTTCCGGTAGTCGATGGGCAGGATGCCGCAAGCGCGAGTGATCCCGCTGCACCGCCCCGGCGAAGCGACGGATAGCGAGCTGCCAGCGGGACCCTCGACTGCCGTGGCCGTGGGCGACGATCAAATCGCGCCGCAGTGGTACCGCGAGCTGGCTGGCCTGCTGGA
>JAICSB010000752.1 GCA_025937115.1 Pseudonocardiaceae bacterium
ACGTGGTGGTGGTCGGATCCGGGTTCGGGGGCAGCGTCGCGGCGCTGCGGCTGACCGAGAAGGGCTACCGGGTCGGCGTGCTCGAGGCGGGGCGGCGCTTCGCTGACGACGAGCTGGCCAGCACGTCATGGCAGCTGCGCAAGTTCCTCTGGGCGCCGGCGCTGGGTTGCTACGGCATCCAGCGCATCCACCTGCTGCGTGACCTCGTGGTGCTGGCCGGCGCCGGCGTCGGCGGCGGGTCGCTGAACTACGCCAACACCCTTTACCGCCCGCCGGACGCGTTCTTCGACGACCCGCAATGGGCGCACCTCGCCGACTGGCGCGCCGAGCTCGACCCCCACTACGACGAGGCGCAGCGGATGCTCGGGGTGACCACCTACGCCGGACACACCGCTGCCGACGAGGTGATGGTGCAGGTCGCGCGGGATATGGGGGTCTCCGAGAGCTACCATCCCGCGCCAGTCGGGGTGTTCTTCGGCCGGCCGGGGGAGGAGGTCGACGATCCCTACTTCGGCGGCGCCGGCCCCCGACGGACCGGCTGCACCGAATGCGGTTGCTGTATGACCGGATGCCGGGTCGGCGCGAAGAACACGCTGGTGAAGAACTACCTCTACTTTGCGGAGCGGGCCGGGGCGACGGTGCACCCGATGACCACGGTGACTGCGGTGCGCCCGCAGCCGGACGGGACCTGGCTGGTCGACACCGTGGGTACCGGCAAACTGCGTATAGGGCCAGTGGGGCGCCGGACAATCCGGGCGAATCAGGTGGTGCTCGCCGCCGGCACCTGGGGCACCCAACAGTTGCTGCACCGGATGCGCGACCAGCGCGTGCTGCCCCGGCTCTCGCCCCGGCTGGGGCAGCTGACCCGGTCGAATTCCGAGGCGATCGTCGGCGCCAGCCGGGCCACCGTGGACCCCGCGCGCGACTTCACCCGCGGCGTGGCCATCACCTCCTCCTTCCATCCCGACGAGCACACCCACATCGAGCCGGTCCGCTACGGGCGAGGCAGCAACGCGATGGCGCTGCTGCAAACCTTGGCCACCGACGGAGCGTCGGACACGCCACGATGGAAGCAATTGCTGCGCTTCGCCAGCCGGCACCCCGCCCGGACGGCGCGGCTGCTGTCGGTACGACGCTGGAGTGAACGGTCGGTGATCCTGCTGGTGATGCAGAGCTTGGACAACTCGCTGACCACCTACCGCCGCCACGGCCGGCTGACCTCGCGACCCGGTCACGGCGAGCCCAACCCCACTTTCATCCCCGCCGCTTACCAGGCCAGCCAGCTCGCCGCCCAGCACATCGGCGGCACCGCGGGCAGCACCTGGGGCGAGCTGTTCGGGGTCCCGTTGACGGCGCATTTCCTCGGTGGTTGTCCGATGGGCGCAACCGCCGACGACGGCGTCATCGACGCCCACCACCGGGTGCACGGCTACCCGGGCTTATTCGTGGTGGACGGCTCAGCAGTCAGCGCGAACCTTGGCGTGAACCCCGCGCTGACCATCACCGCGCTGGCTGAGAGGGCCTTCGGCCTGTGGCCGAAGGCTCGTGAGTGTCATTAAGTGCTATAACACTGTTTCCCACTCACGACCGGTTCTGGTCGTCGACTTCGGGGCGCAGTACGCGCAGCTGATCGCTCGTCGGGTCCGTGAGGCGCAGGTGTACTCCGAGGTGGTGCCGCACACCACG
>JAICSB010000681.1 GCA_025937115.1 Pseudonocardiaceae bacterium
GGAAGAGGGGGAGGTCCTCTGGTTCCCGACCGCCGTCGCCGGCTCACGGGCTCGCTCGAGACCGCCGCTGGTCGAGGAGCTCGCTCTGCGACCGTCACGAGACCCGGTGCGGTGGGTGGGTGGTTGCGGTCTTTGGCTTTGGAGGAGGAGCAGGTCCCCTGGTTCCCGGCCGCCGTTGCCCGGTTTCCGCTTTTCCCGGGAGTGGTGTCGGGTAACTGCGAGGAGGGGCCACTCGAGTTCTCATGGTCTTTTCAGGAAAACCGATCGATATGCCTGTGGATAACGGGTCGGAGTGTCGGTGGGCTCTGATTCGCTATTCCCATGTCGATCTCGGACCTCCACCCCCAACCCAACCCCGCGACGGTGCTCGCGCGGCTGGTGACCGGGCTGCGGGAGCTGGATGCGACCTGGTGGACGAATCAGTCCGATGACGAGCTGATCGAGACGGTCGAGCTGGTGGCGCAGCCTCGGACCGTCCTGGCGGCGGTGGAGGCGGGTGCGGTCGCGGAGGCCGATCACCGTGACTTGGGCAAGCAGAGGCTGCACTACGGGTCGACCGGGGACTGGTTGACCCACCTCGGCGGGCTCCCCAAAGGTCGGGGTCGCCGGGTGGTGGCCCGCGCCCATGCATTGGCGGGCCCGCTGTCCGCGACCCGGGAGGCGATGGCCGCGGGTCTGGTGTCCCCGGAGCAGGCCGAGGTGATCGTCACCTCGGTCCAGCAGCTTCCCACCGGCCCAGCGGTCCGTCGCCGGGGCGAGCAGACGCTGCTCGGGCATGCCGGGGCGTTGGATGCCTCCGACCTCGCCCGGACCGGACGTCACCT
Source organism: Pseudonocardiaceae bacterium (assembly GCA_025937115.1). Next base: position 825 of record JAICSB010000681.1, read on the forward strand.
GGTCCATGTGGTTGACCCCGATGGGGAGGACCGGAAGCTGGAGCGGCAGCTGGCCCGTGAAGAACGCGCCTCCCACCTCGACCGATACCTCGCGGTCACCTTCGACCGCGCGGGCGGGGTGCGGGTCAAGGGCCGCGGCTCGGCCGAGGACGGCGCGGTCCTCAAGGCGGCCCTGCTGCCGTTGACCGCACCATCCCCGGCAGTCGACGACCACACCGGCCTACTCGTCCATGATCCGCGTGACGGGGGTGCCCGGATGTGGGACGCCCTCATCCAGGCCGCCCAGCACGCCTTGGACACCGACCTGCCGCCGGAGTCCCATGGCGCCCCCGCCCGCCTCGTGGTGACCACCACCCTGGAAGCACTCCGGGCCGGACTCGCCGACACAGCGGTCCCCGGCGTCCTCGGAGTCACCGACCTGTCGGTGGCCACGATCCGCAGGCTGGCCTGCGACGCCGAAGTCATCCCCGCCGTCCTTAACAGCCACGGAGAGCCGTTGGATGTCGGCCGGACCAGACGACTGGTCACCCCGGCCATCTGGACCGCCCTCGTGCTCCGTGACCGGCACTGTGCCTTCCCCGGCTGTGATCGGCTGCCGGTGATGTGTCACGCCCATCACATCCGACACTGGATATTCGACGGAAAAACAAAACTCGCGAATCTCGTCCTGTTATGTGGGCATCATCACCGGATCATCCACGACACCCCCTGGGAAGTCAGACTAAACCCCGACGACAAGAGACCAGAATTCCTGCCACCACCCAAACCCCGCGTCGAAAACCACTGGATCCGATATCGACCACGTCGCGAGTGACGCCGGCGCGAACGCAGACGTTCCGTGCTGCCCGTACGGTGTGCAGATGGTCAGTTTCGTCAAGTCGGTGACGTTCGACTGCGCCGACCCGCTGAAGGTCGCGGCCTTCTGGGCCGCGGTTCTCGGCTCGGACGTCGACGAGGACAGCACACCTGAGAAGGCATGGGTCGAGCCGGCAGGGTGGGGTGGCCCGTCGATCTGGTTCCAGAAGGTGCCGGAGCCAAAGGTCGCCAAGAACCGCCAGCACTTCGACCTCCGTGCCATGGGCGACATCCCGGCCGAGATCGAACGACTCACTGGTCTTGGCGCGACACTCGTCAGCGATCGCAACGGGCAGGTCGTGATGGCCGATCCGGAGGGCAACGAGTTCTGCGTGGAGTAACCGTCGACCGCTCCTTACCTCTCCGGCCTCGCTGCGCC
>JAICSB010000609.1 GCA_025937115.1 Pseudonocardiaceae bacterium
GCACCCGCCAGGTGATCTCGCCGGGGACACCCAGCGGTGCCCGGCTCGTCGCGAGGATCGTCAACCACGGGCAGGCACGCAGCAGGGCATCCGTGAGATCCGCGCAGGCGGCCAGCAGATGCTCGCAGTTGTCCAGGACGAGTAGCGCGTGGCGGGCGCGCAGGTGCTCGACGAGCGTGTCCAGCAGTTCCCAACCCCGTACCTTCTTCACGCCGATCGCCCCGATCACGGCGGCTGGCAGCAGCGCGAAATCTTCCAGCCGGGCAAGTTCGACCCACCACACGCCATCGGGGTGGCCGTCCAACGCGTCAGCCGCTCCTTGCAGCGCGAGACGTGTCTTGCCGCAGCCGCCAGCACCGGTCAACGTGAGCAGTCGCACCCGCTCGAGCGAATCGCCGATCTGGGCCAGCTCAGCTTGTCGCCCCACGAAGCTGGTCAGTTCACCGGGCAGATTGTTGGGCATCGAGTCCAGCGAGCGCAGCGGGGGAAACTCGCTGGGCAGCTCAGGGTGCACGAGTCCGAAGACGTGCTCGGGTCGCCCCAGGTCACGCAGCCGATGAACACCGAGGTCAACGAGCTCGGCGCGCTCGGCGAGCCGGTCGAGGACCAGGTCGCGCGTCGTCTGGGACAGCACGACCTGACCGCCGTGCGCGACCCCGCACAGCCGGGCGCAGCGCTTGACCGCCTGACCGAAGTAACTCCCCTCGTCGCGCCGCTGGGCCTCCGCGGTGTGCAGGGCGATGCGCAGCTTCAGCGACGCTCCTTGCGGCCAAGCCTCGGAGTGAACGGCACGTTGGACTTCCAGCGCGGCAGCTACGGCATCCGAGGCGCGGGTGAACGCTGCCACGACGCTCGTCGGATGGTCCTGCTGCAACCGCCGGACCCCGCCATGCCGTGATACCGCCTCATCGAGCAGCTCGTCGTGACGGGCGATGACGGTACTCATCGCCTCACGCGCGGACTCCCGCAAACGCGTCGAACCCTCGACGCCGGTCAGCATGAACGTCGCCGTGCCGACCGGCAGCTGGAAGGTCGCCTGCTCGATGCCGCCTGCGTCCACTGGGGGTTCTCCCCACATCAGCGGCCAGCCCGTCCGGTCGCGCGCTCCCGATTGTCGCATCGCAGCGCCTCCCTGTGTACGGTCTGCTCGCGACATCGCCAGAGGCGCGTCGCTCGTCAGCCGCCCATGAAGAAGAGCTCCAGCTGAATATTGTCCGGATCGCGGAATACCAGCGCCGAGTACTTCAGCGCGCCATCGATGTCAGTCACTCCGGAGTGCGGCACGGCCACGCTGTCGAGCCATTCCGTCCAGGATTCTAAATCTGATCGACTCGGTACAGCAATGCTGATATGGTCGAGGCCGGTCCGGGTTTCATCGAACGGCTGGCCATCATTTTTTCTATGATGCTCTAGTACGATGAGGATTCGGGAGTCGAAATCAGTGAGGATCACCGCGTATCCGCCCTCTTCATTGCCGTAGTGCGGAAATTCACCTGGGATGCGTTCGAGCCCTAGTACGCGCTGATACCAGCCTGCGCTAGCCGCTACGTCGGTTACGGTAGCAGAAAAGTGGTGGAAGCCCGCCATCGGCGGTCGTTGCTTCGCCGTCTGATTCATCTCGATCTCCTTCGTGCAGTGTGCTATCAGGTCATTTCGTAGATCTCGAATCGCAGCACACCTTTGCTGATGACGCCCTTGGCAACGGCCTGGATCCGGTTGATCCACGCGTAGCGCTCGTCACCGGTCTCAAAGCGGGGAGCTGTGTACGCGGTTGCGCCCTCAAGACCAGCAGAGATGTCGATCCGTCCCTCGTATGACACGTATATGAGTGCTCCGTCATCAGTCTCAATGGTGAGTCGCACGTCCATGAGACCGACTCCGGCCGGGCTGACGACCGCCCAGTCGGCAGCCGCAACTCCCTTCAGCTTGGCCCGAAGGCGTTCTCCTGCGTACTCGGCAGACGTGATCTCGATGATCGCTCGGGTACCCGATGGTCCGCCGGGCATCATGATCGGTTCGGAAATCCCGACGTCTGCAGTACCGAGCGGAATAAGTTCAATAGTCATGTGAGCCCTCTTAACATTAGACGAGCGTCAACTCGTTCTCGGATATGTGCCCTAAGCGGCCCACCGCGGCCCTGATCGATTCTGATCGTCGCCTGTCGACGCTTGGCTTACATCAGCCATCCGGCCTATATCGCGGTGCGCCATCAGGGTGGATAGCTCCGGCGAGGTCAACCCCTCGCCCGTGGACCGCCGTGCCTGCCACTGCGCCTTGGGTGGGCAGGATCGCCAACGTTCGGTCAAAACCGTAGTGCTCCTCCAGATAGGTCACTGCTCGGGGACTCGTGGTCGAACATGGTGTCGAAGTTCGGGTAGCGGCTGAGGCTGGTGACGCGGGTGAGGACTTCCTCGTCGCGGCAGCGGAACCGGATGAGGCCGCCGACGGTGAGCTTGGCCCGGCTGGA
>JAICSB010000240.1 GCA_025937115.1 Pseudonocardiaceae bacterium
AGGTAGCCGATGCCGGCGGTGATGAGCGTGACCAACGGTGCGACCACCGAGCGGAAGGTCAGCCCGACGATGAGGGCGATCGCCGCCAAGGTGGCGGCCTCCACCAGTGGCAGCCTGCTTTCGAGGATCTTCCTTTCCTCGGCCTGGTTCTGGATCGTCCCGGCGATCCCGACCAGCGCGTCAGCTGGTTGGTCGATCTGTGCCGTGTAAGTCCGCGCCACCCGATCCTGCCCGCTGAGCCCGAGCGTCGGGTCGGCGAACAGGTAGGTCACGATGGTGGTGTTCTGCTCGCGCGCGCCGGGTACCAGCTGCGGGGCATTGATCAGCGGCAGTGCCCCCAGCAGGTCCTGACCGGGCTGACGGCCGGTCTCCAGGGTGCGCCGGTCGACCTGGAGAGCACGCAATATGGCCCGCCGGACGGCCTGCGGGTCCAAGCCGCCGGGATCGCGCTGCACCACAGCGGTTCCGCTGAGCAGCGGCAGGCCGAAACGCTGTACCGCGGCAATCTGTGCCTGGATCGCCGGTGCACCGGAGCCGATCACGCCGGAGAGCCCACCGCCGGTAGCCGCCACACTGGGCAGCATGGTCAGGGCCGCCCACAAGATCGCGCCCACGACGGGCAGCACCAGCCAGCGTAGGCGGACCACGAGAGTCGCGTACCGCTCGACCAGCCGCATCGCCGACCCTACCGCTGGCTTCGCCGGGCAACCGAAGATTGCCCCAAGTGCTGAACCGGGCCAGCCGACACCATGGCATCCACCGCGCCTCCGCGCAGCGCGACGCGATCGGTCAGCTGGCGTCGCCGCCCGGGGGTAGCGACTCGAAGATCTCCTTACACTGCGGGCATACCGGGGAACCCGGCTTGGCGGCACGCGTCACCGGGAACACCTCGCCACATAAGGCGACTACCTGCGTGCCCATCACCGCACTCTCGGTGATCTTGTTCTTGCGCACGTAGTGGAACATCTTGGGCGTGTCGTGGCCGGTGCCGTCGGTTCCCTCGGGGCGGGTATCGACATCGGGCAACGTTTGGGTCGGCGTGCTCACGGTCTCATGATGCCACTCGTGAGTGGCAAACAGTGTTATGGCACCCAATGCCGCTCACGAGCGGTTTTCAGCCCTCCACAACCGGGTGTTCGCCGCTCTCCAGCTCACGGCCACGAAGATCACCCTGCTCCAGACCCTGGCCCAGGCTGTTGACCTGCTCGGCCTTGCGGGGCGCACGGTCATTGGCGACAAGCACCGCCATCCAGGGCAGTGGCACCGAAAGCACGACGAAGGCCAGCGCAAGCCACCAGGTCCGGTAGAAGACACCGGCAAGGATCAGGCACGGTATACGGGCCGACATCAGGATCGCATACTTGCGCCGTCTGGCAGCGAACTGCTCGGCGTAGGACGGTTCGGCCGCCGTGATGAGAACCGCGGCATCACCTCGTCGGCGGCCGTGCTCAGATTGATCCCGCGCGTCCTCACGTCCCGATCTGATACTCACGGCCTCCTACTTTTTAGCTCTTGCGGCTGCCTTGACCTGCTGCTTGTAATCTCGAACCTTGGCCAGCGATTCGGCGTCGGTCACGTCGGCGACCGACCGATAGACACCCTCATCCCCGAAGGCGCCGGCCGCCTCCCGCCAGCCGTGCGGCCGCACGTCGCGCTGCTTGCCGAGTAGGGCCACGAAGATCTGCGCCTTGTACGTGCCGAAGCCAGGTAGCGCGACCAGCCGGTCGAACAGCTCCGACGCCTCTGAGACATCGCGCCACAGCCCCGTCACGTCACCGTCGTAGTGCTCGACCAAGCCCCGACAGAGATCCTGCACCCGTCCAGCCATCGCCTTCGGATACCGGTGCAAAGCGGGCGGCCGCGCGAACAACTCCGCTAGCGCAACAGCGTCGTAGTCGGCCAGCTCCTGGACGTCGAGGTCGTGCCCGAGGCGCTGTTGAAGTTCATAGGGGGCTGCAAAGGCTCGCTCCATGGGCACTTGTTGATCGAGGAGCATCGCGAGCAGCAACGCCAGCGGATCCCGCTCCAACAACGAATCTGCCGGTGCGTCCTGGCTCAACATCAAACTCACCAAGACCTCCTCGACACCGACGAGTACCCGCCTGAGCCTACTCCTCGCCAGCGTCGCACTGCCCGGCGCGCACCGATCAGATGTCGATGCCGACCAGGCCCATCACTTCGGTGCGCCAGTCCTGGTAGGCGGTGGCTGCGCCGGACCGTTCCTGAGGGTTACGTTGCGTCTGCGCATCGTCGTCGCCACCCAATGCGTAGTGCACGATCTCCTGGTCGCTGCGGCGGCTGCTGACCACCTTCACCGCCACATGTTTGGTGGCGAGCTCAGCCCGGGTGGCGTGCGCCAGCAAATGCAGCAGGGCCAGCCGGGACTGCTGGTCGTCGGGCAACGACAACTCATCCGGTGTATTGCCGGACACCAACACCACGGTCGCACCAGGCGCCAGCACCGGAAGCACTCGGTCAACCGCGCTGAACCGGGCCAGCAGGCCCGCGGACAGAAACGAGCCGACGCGCGCAACGGCGGTGTCCCCATCGGGATGGATGGTGATCGGCAGCTGGATGTAGAAGTCAAGGCCATCACTGCTTGGCTCACCCGGCAGCGCCGCGGGATCGGTGATGATCACAGGATCGGCACCTGCGTCCTTGAGAAGTTGAGCAAGCCGTTGCGCCCGGTCGGCAGACCCGCTCAGCAACCCGATAGACGACATCGACCCCTCCTGCAGGTGCGGTCGCACCGATCGAGTGGACCACTCGATCGGCTGATCACCATGTCAGGTCATCGTAGGAGCCGGTGGCGCCGCCTGGCGAGGGCACCGGAGGTATCGGACAGCGAGTCCCCCGAATGGCTGCCGCGGCATACGCACCTACCCTGGAGTTCCCTTGTCGGGACCCCAGGGCTGGGCGGGTTCGCTACCGGACTGCACCCGGCGCATGGTCTCGCTACTTCTTCGAGGTCGCGTCCGCATCCGCAACCGAGCCTGAGCGCCTGGCCATTGGACGGCCGTTGGGGCCCTCTTGGGTATCCTTGGCGGCGTCCTTCATTTCCACCGCGGCCTCTTTCGTAGCAGAGGCAGCCTTGGTGGCAGCCGACGTAGTGGCGGCCAGCATGCTCTTGGTGAACTCCCGCTGGGTCACCAGCATCTGCTCGGCGAAGTCGAACATGGTGTCCACGGCCTCGACGGCTCCGCGCAACTTGGTGTCCGAAACGGGGACGAACCTCTGCACACTGTCCGTCCAGATCTGCAGCGCGCTGGCGATTGCTTCCTGGCCGCGACGAGCAGCTTCAGTCATGGTCTCCTGCGACGTGGTCATCGTCATCCCTTTCCTAGTCATCGGATACGATCACCAAAGTACGCACGTTTGATAAGTATGTCAAGCAACGCCGTTTCAGCGGTCTCATCCGCCGCTACGACTACTTCTACCCTCGATGAAGTTGCGGTACACCCCGAGCAGAGCTTCGCGCTGGGCCTCGGTGAGGCGCGGGTCGCTGCGGATGCTGGCCTCGGTACTAGCCTGTTGACCGGCGGGGACGTCGTCAGCCACAGCTTTGGTCCAGCCGGCCTTTGCCAGCAGCTGGTCGGTGGTCAACCCAAGCGCGTCCGCGATGGCCCGCAACACCGTCAGCGAGGGCTGGTGTAGACCGCGCTCGACCTGGCTGAGGTAGGCGTTGGAAATCCGGGTCAAGGCTGCCATTTCCCGCAGCGACAGGTCGGCCAGCTGCCGCTGGGCTCGAATGAACGCTCCCAATGCCCCTAGCTGGGCATGCCAGGGATCGGGCGCGGTGCCGTCGTCACTTGCACTCGCCATGACTCACATCATCCCGCTTACGGCGCAGCCGTGCGGCGCAGACTCTCACTTCTCGCACACGTAACCGCCCGGAGCGGCTTCCAACGGTGGGTGCATGGTGCTGCCCATCGGAGGTGGAGCCTGCCGCCGGCCGGCCCGCTTGGCAATCCACGGCGTCCAGTCCTCCCACCACGACTTGGCGACCTCGGTGGCCTGCTGGCGCCAGGACTCCGGATCCGCCGGTAATGTCTTCGCCGAACCAACCCAGTGTTTGGACTTCGGGTTCGGTGGGTTGACCACGCCGGCGATATGCCCGGAATTGGACAGCATAAACCGCACAGTGCCGCCGATGAGACGGGCACCCGCGTAGACCGCCTTCCATAGCGCGATGTGATCCCGCTCGGCGGACACGAAATAGCTGTCCTGACTGATTCGGGTGAGATCCAGCTTCTCCCCCGCCAATTCGAGCTCACCTTTCGCCAGCCGGTTCTCTACATATAAGGACCGGAGGTACTCGATGTGCATGGCGGCGGGCATCCGGGTGGAGTCGGAATTCCAGCTCAGGATATCGAATGGCGCCGGATCCTTTCCCAGCAGCCAATCGTTGACCACGTAGTTCCACACCAGATCGCGGCCGCGCAGCAGGTTGAACGTGGTGGCCATGCTGTCCGCGGGCAGGTAGCCCTTGCGATCCATCACCTGCTCCAGCCGCTGGACCGCAGTCTCGTCGGTGAACACGCCGAGCTGGCCAGGCACGGTGTAGTCCAGCAGGGTGTTCAGCACGGTCAGCGAGCGGACCCGGTCCTCGCCACGGCCGGCGAGCCAGGCGAGCAGTCCCGTCGCCATGGTGCCGCCGAGGCACAGCCCGATCAGGTTGGTCTGCTGGGTTCCGGTGATCTCCTCGACGACCTCCAGTGCGGCGAGCAGTCCCTCCCGTAGGTAATCGGTCATCGTCAGGTCCGCCAACGTCTCATCCGGATTCCGGTAGCTGATCATGAAGCAGGTATGTCCGTGTTGCACCGCCCACTCCACCAGGCTCTTTCCGGGTGCAAGATCCATGATGTAGTACTTGTTGATCCACGGCGGGCTGAACAGCAGCGGAACTGCGTGCACCGTCTTGGTTTGCGGTTCGTACTGGATCAGTTCCATCAACCGGTTCCGGAACACCACTGAGCCCGGCGTGGCGGCCAGCTCGTGGCCGGGACGGAACTGTCCCGGGGTGACCTGGCGGGGCATGCCGTTATTGGTCACCATGTCACGGAGCGCGTTGCTGGCGCCGCGTAACAGGCTCAGACCACCAGTGTCGAACGCCTTTTTCAACGCCGCTGGGTTGGTCAGCAGCCAGTTGGTCGGCGCGGCGGCGTCGAGCGCTTGGCGAAGCGCGAAATCGGCCTTGCGCCGGGTGACCTCGTCCAGCTCGGCCCCTTCCAGCAGGTCCTGCAGGAAGCCTTCCAGCAGCGCGTGTTGCTGTCGCAGCAGGTAGAACAGCGGGTTGGTGGTCCAGGCCGGATCGGCGAACCGGGCATCCTGGGTCGGCTCAACAGGCCCTTGCTGGTCCAGTCCCATGCTGCGCAGCGTCGCGGTGACGGCGGCTTGCACGCTGCGCATGCCGTACTCCATCGCCGACCGGGACAGCGCTGGCGGGTCGCTCGCTACCGACATCGCGAGCCTGCCCAGGGCCTGTCCGAACCCAGCGGGGTCCAGATCGGCCATTGCGGAGTCCATACCGAACAGCGACCGCAGGGACGAGGCGACGTCAGCCGCGTCTTGGCGTAGCTCACCGAATGGATCATCGGTCGACGGGTTCGGCGGGTTCGACGAATTAGACGGCTTCACAGAGACCACCTCCACCTCGGCGCTACTTCAGTGCCTGCGAACACCATAGGCGACCTGTTCGGCTGGCAGGATGCATCGCCGTGCGAGCAGTAGCGAGCCGAGTGCTCGAGGCAGCGGTTCTGGTGGACGACCAGTTGGTCGG
>JAICSB010000573.1 GCA_025937115.1 Pseudonocardiaceae bacterium
CGGCTGCACTTCCTGCTCGACGTCGGGCTGGACTACCTGTCCCTGGACCGCGCCTCAGCCACGCTGTCCGGGGGTGAGGCGCAGCGGATCCGGCTGGCCACCCAGATCGGCTCCGGGTTGGTCGGGGTGCTCTATGTGCTCGACGAGCCGTCGATCGGCCTGCACCAGCGGGACAACCACCGGCTGCTGGCCACCCTCACCAGGCTGCGGGATCTGGGCAACACGCTGATCGTGGTCGAGCACGATGAGGACACCATCCGCGCCTCTGACTGGGTGGTCGACATCGGTCCCGGGGCGGGGGAGCACGGCGGTCAGGTCGTGCACAGCGGCCCCTTCCACGAACTGGAGCGGCACGACACCTCGATCACCGGTGCCTACTTGTCGGGCCGCCGCAGCATCCCGGTTCCAGCGATCCGACGTCAGGTGGACCGCTCGCGACGGCTGACGGTGGTCGGAGCACGCGAGCACAACTTGCACGACATCGACGTGTCCTTCCCGCTCGGCTGCCTGGTCTCGGTCACCGGGGTGTCCGGTTCCGGTAAGTCCACGCTGGTCAACGACATCCTCGCGACGGTGCTGGCGAACCGGCTCAACGGAGCCCGCCAGGTGCCCGGACGGCATACCCGGGTCACCGGTCTGGAGCACGTCGACAAGCTGGTCAGAGTCGATCAGTCGCCGATCGGGCGAACGCCGCGGTCCAACCCGGCCACGTACACCGGCGTGTTCGACCGGATCCGCAAACTCTTCGCTGCCACCACCGAGGCGAAGGTCCGCGGTTACCAGCCCGGGCGGTTTTCCTTCAACGTCAAGGGCGGCCGCTGCGAGGCGTGCGCCGGCGACGGCACCATCAAGATCGAGATGAACTTCCTCCCCGACGTGTACGTGCCATGCGAGGTTTGCGGGGGTGCCCGGTACAACCGGGAGACACTCGAGGTGCACTACAAGGGCAAGACCATCGCTGAGGTGCTCGATATGCCAATCGAGGAGGCGGCGACGTTCTTCGAGCCGATCTCGGCGATCCACCGGCACCTGAAGACCCTGGTGGACGTCGGGCTGGGCTATGTCCGGCTCGGGCAACCCGCGCCGACGCTGTCCGGCGGCGAAGCGCAGCGCGTCAAGCTGGCCAGCGAGTTGCAGAAGCGCTCCACCGGCCGGACCGTCTACGTGCTCGACGAGCCCACCACTGGCCTGCACTTCGAGGACATCCGCAAACTGCTCGGCGTCATCAATGAGCTGGCCGACAAGGGCAACACCGTCATCGTCATCGAGCACAACCTCGATGTGGTCAAATCATCGGACTGGGTGATCGACATGGGCCCAGAAGGTGGCGCGGCCGGCGGCAACGTGATCGCAGAGGGCACCCCCGAGCAGGTCGCCGCCATCGACACCAGCTACACCGGTCAGTTCCTGCGCACCGTCGTCGACGTGCAACACGCCACGCCGCGGCGTCGCCGAACCGCCGTCGCCGCAGGTTCATAGCGACAGTGACCCGTCACAGATCGCGGTAGATCTCGCGTCGGTGGCCCAGATCGACCACCAGGACTAGTAGCCGGTTGTCATCGACGGTGTAGATCACCCGGTAGTTGCCCACCCGGAGGCGGTATGCGCCGCGAAGGCCCTGCAGCGCGATCACACCGGACGGCCGGGGGTTCTCGCCGAGGCCGTCGATGGCCACCTGTACACGGCGGCGGACCGGTTTGTCCAGCTTCGCCAACGCGCGCAGGGCATCGCGGGTGACCTCGATCCGGTACCGACTCATCAGGTGCGGGCACCGGTTCCCGCGTCGCCAGCCTCTAGCTCGGCGACGGCCTGTTTCCAGGGCACGGTGGGCTCGTCACGTTGCAGTACCTCGGCGGCCCGGTGTGACCAGTAGGCGTCCTCCCACCCTTCGAACTGCTCGGCGACCTCGGCAGGCACCACAGCGCCGACTCGGCGGCCGTAACGGGTGAGGTACACGGTTCCGCCGTCACGGATCTCCGTGTCGATCAACTCAGGCAGCCTCGCCCGAGCGTCGGTCACGGTGACCTCTACTTGGTCCGGCGGCGTATGCGGCGCAGCAGCAGTCATGTGCAAAACGTACGTGTTGCGCGCTCCCCGAGCAAGTATTGACGGCGCGCTAACTTTCGCCGCGACGGTGACTATCCGGCCATCGCCGCCGGGGCCACTCCGCGGCTGGGACGCAACCTGTGACGTTGTCCTCCGGCACGCTGCTCTGACCTGGGCCTGTGACGGTGCCGTGACGGTGTAGCGTCTGTTACTCTTTCTGCGCGACCAGTTTCCGCTCCGGCGGAGGCAGCAAGTGGAGCCCGCGCTCCCACCCGAACCGCCGCGAGGCGGTCGGGTCCGGTCCCGGAATCCCTAGGGGGCTTCTGGCGTTACGCGGAGTGTTGACTAAACACTTACGCGTCGATCGGTCGGATCTGCGGGCCCCGCACGCCAGGAGGCATGCGGGGCCGCGTTGCGTCCGGGGTGTCCGTTGGCTCATGGTGCTCGTGGGCACCGGGTGCCAGCAGGCAAGGCCCCACCTGCTCGGCCGCGCCGCGAGTATGACGACCGAGGAGGCCACATCACCGTCGAGACACGCATCAATGATCGCATCCGCGTTCCTGAGGTCAGGTTGGTTGGTCCGAATGGCGAGCAGGTCGGCATCGTCCGTATCGAGGACGCGCTGCGGCTAG
>JAICSB010000091.1 GCA_025937115.1 Pseudonocardiaceae bacterium
AGACCTCCTGCGCGTCGGCCGGGGTAGCGACCCGGCCGGTACCTATCGCCCAGATCGGCTCGTAGGCCACCACGATGGTGCCGACCTGCTCGGCGGACAGGCCCTTGAGCGCGGCACGCAGTTGTGCAGTGCTGTGCGCCAGGTGGTCGCCGGCCTCACGAACCTCCAGACCCTCCCCCACGCACAGGATCGGCACCAGCCCGTTGCGCAGTGCGGCCCGCACCTTGGCACCCACGGTGGCGTCGTCCTCGCCATGGTGTTCCCGGCGCTCCGAGTGCCCGGCAATCACGTAGCTGCAATCCAGCTTGGCCAGCATCGGCCCGGACACATCGCCGGTATACGGCCCGGAGTCCTTCGGCGAGAGATCCTGCGCGCCGTACCGGATCAGCAGCTTGTCACCCTCGATGAGGGCTTGCACGCTGCGCAACGCGGTGAACGGCACCAGCACCGCCACCTCGACCTTGGCGAAGTACTTCTCCGGCAGCGCGAAGGCAAGCTTCTGTACCAGAGCGATGGCCTCCAGGTGATGGAGGTTCATCTTCCAGTTGCCGGCAATCAACGGTTGGCGGGCCACGCCCTAAGTCTCCAGCACTGCGATGCCGGGCAACGACTTGCCCTCCAGAAACTCCAGGGATGCGCCGCCACCGGTGGAGATGTGCGAGAACCCGTCCTCGGGCAGACCCAGCAACCGCACCGCGGCCGCCGAGTCACCGCCGCCGACCACGCTGAACGCGTCCGAGCCGGCGATGGTCTCCGCGACGCCGCGAGTGCCCGCCGCGAACGGCGCCAGTTCGAACACGCCCATCGGACCGTTCCAGAACACGGTGGCGGCACCGGCCAACGCCGCGGCGAAGTCACGCACCGTCTGCGGCCCGATGTCCAGGCCCATCCACCCATCCGGGATGTCTTCGGCGGCAACCGTGCGGGTGTTCGCGTCCGCCGCGAACTTATCGGCGATGACCACGTCGCGCGGCAGCCCGATGGTGTCGCCGGCGGCTTTGAGCAGCCGGGCGCACACGTCGACCATGTCGGGCTCCAACAGCGAGGAACCGACCGGGTGACCGAGGGCTGCCAGGAACGTGAAGCACATGCCGCCGCCAACGAGCAGGGTGTCCACCTTCGGCAGCAGCGCCTCGATCACGGCGAGCTTGTCGGACACTTTCGACCCGCCCAGCACCACGGCGTAGGGACGGTCCGGCGTCTCGGACAGACGGCGCAGGGTGCTCACCTCGGTGAGCACCAGGGTGCCGGCATAGCCGGGCAGCCGCTCGGCGATGTCGACGACCGAAGCTTGCACCCGATGCACGACGCCGAAGCCGTCGGAGACGAACGCGCCGCCGGCTCCCACCAGGGCGGCGAGCTGGTCGGCCAGCGCGCCGCGCTCGGTGGCGTCCTTGGATGTCTCTCGCGGGTCGAAGCGGACGTTCTCCAGCAACGTGACCGCTCCGTCGGACAGACCTGCCACTGCGGCGCGAGCCGAGTCACCGACGATGTCGGTCGCCGCCGCCACCGGGGTACCCAGCAGCTCACCGAGCCGGGCCGCGACCGGCGCCAGCGAGTACTCGGGATCTGGAGCTCCTTTCGGACGCCCCAGGTGGGCGGTCACCACTACCCGCGCACCGGCCCCGGTCAGCGCCCGCAGAGTGGGCAGGGAGGCGCGGATCCGCCCGTCGTCAGTGATCCGACTGTCACTCGAGGATTTGGCGTCCAGCGGCACGTTGAGGTCGGTTCGAACCAGCACGGTCCGGCCCGCTACACCACTGGCGAGCAAGTCGTCCAGTGTTCTCACAGTCGGGTCCTCACAGCTGCGTCCTCACAGTCGGGAGCCCACCAGGACAGTCAGGTCAGCCAGCCGGTTGGAATAGCCCCATTCGTTGTCGTACCAACCGACGATCTTGACCTGGCTGCCGATCACCTTGGTCAGCGGCGAGTCGAAGACGCACGAGGCGGGGTCGGTGATGATGTCCGAGGACACGATTGGGGCGTCGCTGTAGCGCAGGATGCCCTTGAGTGGGCCGTCAGCGGCGGCTCGGAAAGCCTCGTTGACCTCCTCGACGCTGGTGTCCCGGGAGACCGACGCGGTCAGGTCGGTGATCGATCCAGTGGGGATCGGCACCCGCAGCGCGTAGCCGTCGAGCTTTCCGTTGAGCGCCGGCAGCACCAGCCCGATGGCTATGGCGGCCCCGGTGGAGGTCGGTACGACGTTGATCGCGGCTGCCCGGGCCCGGCGCAGGTCCTTGTGCGGGGCGTCCTGCAGGTTCTGGTCCTGGGTGTAGGCGTGGATGGTGGTCATCAATCCCTGCTCGATGCCCAGCGCATCGTTGAGCACCTTGGCCATCGGGCCCAGGCAGTTGGTGGTGCACGAGGCGCAGGAGATCACCGTCTGAGAGCCGTCCAGCCTGGAGTCATTGACCCCGAGCACCACGGTGAGGTCCTCGCCCTTGGCCGGAGCGGAGATGATCACCTTTTTCGCGCCGCCCTCGTCGACATGCTTGCGGGCGTCGGCCGCCTTGGTGAAAAAGCCGGTCGACTCGAGCACCACATCGACGCCCAGCGCTCCCCAGGGAAGCGCGCCCGGGTCGCGCTCGGCGAGCGCCTTGATGGTCTTGCCGCCCACCGCGATGCCGTCGTCGGTGACGTGCACGTCCTCCTTCAGCCGGCCAAGCACACTGTCGTACTTCAAAAGGTGCGCCATGGTCGCGACATCGCCGAGGTCGTTGAACGCCACTACCTCGATGTCGTGGCCACCCGACTGCACCGCGCGCCAGAAGTTCCGCCCGATGCGGCCGAATCCGTTGATCCCTACCCGAACCGTCACGTCAATTGCCTTCCTCTTCGCACACAGACCAGCGCCACGCCGGCACGACTCGATGCCACCCTATCGGCCGACGCGCCGCCCGCAGTCCCCCCGGTAGGGGGAGCCGCAGGGGTGTTTGCGCGGTCAGGCGTCCAGCATGTCCGGTGTTACCGCGGATTCGGTGTCCGGCACCCCGAGTTCCTCGGCCTTGCGGTCGGCCATCGCGAGCAGCCGGCGGATCCGACCTGCCACCGCGTCCTTGGTCAGCGGCGGGTCGGCGAGCTGACCCAGCTCCTCCAGCGAGGCCTGCCGGTGTTCCAGCCGCAGCCGGCCCGCCGTCGTCAGATGCCCCGGGATGTCCCCGCCGAGCAACTCCAGAGCCCGAGCGACCCGCGCCGCCGAGGCCACCGCCGCGCGCGCGGATCGGCGCAGGTTGGCGTCGTCGAAGTTGGCCAGCCGATTGGCGGTGGCGCGGACCTCACGACGCACCCGGCGTTCTTCCCAGGCCAGCACCGAGTCGTGCGCGCCCAGCCGGGTGAGCAGCGCCCCGATGGCGTCGCCGTCGCGGATCACCACCCGGTCAGCACCCCGGACCTCGCGTGCCTTGGCCGCGATGCCGAGCCGGCGAGCCGCGCCGACCAGGGCCAGCGCCGCCTCCGGCCCGGGACAGGTCACCTCCAGCGCGGCCGAACGGCCGGGCTCGGTGAGCGACCCGTGCGCGAGAAACGCGCCGCGCCAGGACGCCTCGGCATCGCACAGACCGCCGGAGACCACCTGCGGGGGCAACCCACGCACTGGGCGGCCGCGGACGTCCAGCAACCCGGTCTGCCGAGCCAACCCTTCCCCGTCGCGGACCACCCGCACCACGTAACAGGTTCCTTTACGCAGGCCACCAGCCGTGATCAGGTGCACATCGGAGTTGTGCCCGTACAGCTCGTGCACTTCCCGGCGTAGCCGGCGGGCGGCCGAGCCGGTGTCCAGCTCGGCCTCCACCACCACGCGGCCGGCGATGATGTGCAACCCCCCGGCGAAGCGCAGCAACGAGGAAACCTCGGCTCGCCGGCAGCACGTCTTGGTTACCCGCAGCCGGCTCAGCTCATCCTTGACGGCGGAGGTCATGGCCACTGGCGCTCCCCCTCCCCTTGCACGTCTACCAGTATCCGGCGCAGCGCTGCGGCCAGCGCTACCGGATCGTGGCGATCGGTGAATCCGTCGTCGGCGACCCGGTCAAGGTACGCGTGCCCACCGAGCGCGGCTGCGCACCGGTGCAACCGAGCGGGCGCCGCGACCGTGTCAACATCGGCGAGCACCGCGTGCACGGTGAATCCGGGGGGCGCGTGGTCGCACAAGACAGTCAAGTACTGCTCCGGGGAGAATCCTGCGGTTTCCCCCGGTTGCGGGACGAGGTTGAGGATCAGCACCCGGCACGCCTGCGTGCTCACCAGCGCGCTGGCCAAGCCGGGAACGAGCAGATGCGGTAGCACGCTGGTGAACCACGAACCGGGCCCGAGAACCACGAGATCAGCCGCACCGACCGCGCGGACCGCCTCAGCGCAGGCCTGCGGCCGCTCGGGCCGAAGCCGCACCCGGTGCACCCGACCCGGCGTAGTGGCCACCGCCACCTGGCCCCGGATCCGGCTGAGCCGGTCTGGGTGACCGTCGAGGCCAGCGACATCGGCCTCGATATCGAGCGGTTCGACAGTCATCGGCAGTACCCGGCCGGTCACTCGGAGCAGCGCACACACCTCGTCCAACATCGCCACCGGATCGCCGAGCACCTCCAGCAGCCCGGCCATCACCAGGTTACCCACGGCGTGTCCGGCCAGCGCGCCGGTGCCGCCGAAGCGATGCTGGAACACTTCTCGCCAGCGGCCGGCCGCACCGTCGTCGGCCGCGAGCGCGGTCAGCGCCATGCGCAGATCGCCGGGCGCCAGCATCCCCAGCTCCCGGCGCAGCCGCCCGGATGAGCCGCCGTCATCGGCCACCGTGACCACCGCGGTGACGTCGTCGGTGATGGCTCGCAACGCCAGCAGCGTGGCGTACAGTCCGTGGCCGCCGCCCAGCGCGACCGCCTTGACGGAGCGGGTCACTCGCGTCCCACGTCTCGGTGCACGACCTTGACGGTGATCTTGTCGATTCCGCTGTTGCGGTCCAGGCGGCTGGCCAACGCCTCGGAGACGACCACACTGCGGTGTTTACCACCGGTGCACCCCACCGCGAGGGTGAGGTACCGCTTGCCCTCCCGCCGGTAGCCACCACTGATCAGTCGCAGCAGTTCGAGATAGCGGTTCAGGAATTCCTCGGCCCCTTCCTGGGACAGCACATAGTTGCGGACATCGGCGTCCAGACCGGTGAACTCGCGAAGTTCCGGGATCCAGAATGGGTTGGGCAGAAATCGCACGTCGATCACGAGGTCGGAATCCATCGGCAACCCGTATTTGTAACCGAAGGACACCACCGTGATCCGGGTCCGAGTGCTGGATTCACCACCGAACGCGTGCTCGATCTTGGCCCGCAGCTGGTGTATGGACAGCCCGGTGGTGTCCAGCACCAGGTCAGCCTCGTCGCGCAGGGGGGCGAGCAATGCCCGCTCGGCGGCAATCCCGTCAGCCAGCCGGCCATCGCTCTGCAGCGGGTGGCTGCGCCGGACCTGCTCGAAGCGACGGATCAGCACCGCGTCGGTGGCTTCCAGGTAGAGCACTTTGGGCCGGTAACCGCGGGCGTCCAGATCCTTGATCACCGCGGCGAGATCGTCAGTGAATGCCCGACTGCGCACGTCCATCACCACCGCGACCCGGGTTATCGCGCCTTGCGATCGGGCGCCAAGCTCGACCATGGTGGCGATCAGTTCGGGCGGCAGGTTGTCGACGACGAACCAACCCAGGTCCTCCAGCACCTTCGCGGCCGTGCTGCGACCCGCGCCGGACAGGCCGGAGACGACGGCGACCTCGATACCACCCTGCGTTTCGCTACTGCGCTGGATTTCGGTCACCGCGCTACTCCATTGGTTTTTTCGGCGCCGATGGGCGGCTCCTCCGCGGGCGCCAGATCGTTCTCTGCGATGGCCAGGGCTGCGAGCACCGCCCGCGCGGTACTCGGACCGATCCCGGATACCTCGGTGAGCTCGGAGACACTGGCCTGCCGGATACGGCGCACCGAGCCGAAGTGCTTGAGCAGCGCGGTGCGCCGAGTCTGCCCGAGGCCGGCCACATCGTCCAACGCAGATGCCGTCATCCGCACTGAGCGCTTCTGCCGGTGGTATCTGATCGCGAACCGGTGTGCCTCGTCCCGCACTCGCTGCAGCAGGTAGAGACCCTCGCTGGTGCGCGGCAGGATCACCGGGTCGGCCTCGCCGGGCAACCAGACCTCCTCCAGCCGCTTGGCCAGCCCGGCGATCGCGACATCGGTCACGCCGAGCTCGAACAGTGCTTCAGCCGCCGCGGCCACCTGCGCCGGGCCGCCGTCGACAACCAGCAGGTTCGGCGGGTAGGCGAATTTGCGGGGACGTCCGGTGTCGGGGTCCAAGCCTGGCTGTTCGTGCTCGTTGTCCCGCAGATAGCGGGCGAAGCGCCGGCGGACCACCTCGGCGATGCTCGCCACGTCATCAGAGTGCCCGTCACCGGCCGCGTCCCGGATCGCGAAGCGCCGGTAGTCGGACTTGCGCGCCAGCCCGTCCTCGAAGACCACCAGCGAGGCCACCACATCGTTGCCCTGCACGTGGCTGACGTCGATACATTCGATGCGCAGCGGGGCGGTGTCCAGGCCGAGCTGCTCCTGGATCTCACGCAGTGCCGCGGCGCGGGCGGTCAGGTCACCGGCCCGGCGGAGCTTGTGCTGCGCGAAGGCCTCTGCGGCGTTGCGCGCCACGGTGTCGGCCAGCGAGCGCTTGTCCCCCCGCTGCGGTACCCGCAGTGCCACCCGGGCGCCGCGCAGCCCGGAAAGCCATTCGGTCAGGATGTCGGCGTCCTCGGGTAGTTCGGGCACCAGCACCTCACGTGGCACCGGCTGCGTTGCGTCGTCCGCGGCCTCGGCCAGCGCGGCCTGCTCGCCATAGAACTGGGTCAGGAACTGGCTGACCAGGTCCACCTGTTCGACCCGCTCGATCACCCAGCCTCGCTGGCCACGGACCCGGCCGCCCCGAACGTGGAACACCTGCACCGCAGCCTCGAGCTCATCACAGGCGAAGGCGATCACGTCCGCGTCGGTGCCGTCACCGAGCACCACCGCCTGCTTCTCCATCGCCCGGCGCAACGCCCCCAAGTGATCGCGCAGCCGCGCGGCACGCTCGAACTCCAACTCGACTGCGGCCGCTTCCATTTCCCGCTCCAACCGGCGGATCATCTTGTCGGTGCGGCCGGACAGGAAATCGCAGAAATCGTCGACGATGGCGCGATGTTGCTCGGCGGTGACATTACCTACGCACGGCGCTGAGCATTTATCGATATAGCCCAGCAAGCATGGTCGACCGATCTGACCGTGCCGCTTGAATACGCCAGCCGAGCACACCCGGGCAGGAAATACCCTGGTGAGCAGGTCGAGCGTCTCCCGGATCGCCCAGGCGTGCGCGTATGGCCCGAAGTACCGGACGCCGCGCTTTCGGGGCCCGCGGTAAACCTGCAGGCGGGGATACTCCTCATTGAGCGTTACCGCCAGCACCGGATAGGACTTGTCGTCACGATACCGGACGTTGAATCGGGGATCGAACTCCTTGATCCAGTTATATTCCAGCTGCAGCGCCTCGACCTCGGTGCTGACCATCGTCCACTCCACCGACGCCGCCGTGGTGACCATCTGTCGGGTGCGTGGGTGCAGACCGGACAGGTCGGCGAAGTAGGAGTTCAGCCGGCTGCGCAGGCTCTTCGCCTTGCCGACGTAGATCACCCGGCGGTGCTCGTCGCGGAAGCGGTACACCCCCGGCCCGTCGGGGATCGTCCCCGTGGCCGGACGATACCTGGCGGGATCAGCCATGGCCGCCTCGTGAGTGGCAAACAGTGTGATCACACTGTTTGCCACTCACGAGCTCGAGCCTTCTGAGGATCGAGCGAATCCGCCAGCCCCACAGCGGCGCCAGCACGTAGCCGGGATAGGACGCCAGCCAACTCGCACTACCCAGGCTCACCGCGTCCGCACCGGCCCAGAAATACTCTCGGCAGTCGTCGAAGGTCCTGATTCCCCCGGTCGCGATCACCGGCAAGGTGATCCCCGCGTCGCGCAGCTCGGCTACCACCCGCAGCCCGATCGGCTTGACCGCCCGGCCGGACAGACCGCCGTAGCGGTTGGCCAACAACGGTTGGCCAGTCCGCGGATTCAGCCGCAGCGCGCGCACGGTATTGATCGCGGTGAGCGCCGAGACTCCGGCGGCGGCGGCACGGCGGGCGTGCCCGACGTAATCCCGGTCCGGTGACAGCTTGAGGATCACCGGGTGTCTACTGGCGGGCACCGCGTCGGCGAGCACCCCGTCCAGGATGGGTTCGAAATCGTGATCGACGTTCGGGCAGGAGACGTTGAACTCCACGGCCGCGATCGCGCCGGTGGGCACAGCCGCGTTCACCGCGTCGACCAGGGCGACGAACTCCTCGGCGGCGAACCCGCCCACTGAGATGATGGTGTTCTGGTCGCGGGTGCGCGGGTAGTAATCGCGCAGGTAAGCCTCGATCCCGACGTTGCACCAACCGAAGGCGTTGATCCAGCCGCCGTCGACGCCCCGCAGCACCGTGGCGTAGCGGCGCAGCAGGCCGGGCAGCGCGTGCAGCGGCCAATCGGTGCGGTTGGTGAAGTGCCCGTCGCGGGGCTGCACCGTCAGGGTCCTGGTGGTGACCGCGCCGAACCGCTCCAGCGGCACGAACCGGGAGATCGGACTCATCCCGTACGGCACCAGACCCGGGTCGGGGGCGCCATAACCGAGCAGGCTCGACGAGGTGACCAGCCGGTTGCGCAGGCGGATATCACCCAACCAGACTTCGCTCACCGGCCCCTCCCTGGGATCGCGGGACCCCCACAGGATAGGTCGCACTGGCGCGGGCCATTTTCAGGAACTCGGCACAACCCACGCGGCGACTGTGGCGACGAAGTCGTCCAGGTCCGAGAGGTTCCTGAGCCGGTCGAGCACGATGCCGTCGTCAACCTCGACGTAGTCGTGAACGAGCACGTTCCGGAAGCCCACCGCGCGGCGCAGGCGGTCCGCAAGATCGGCGGACAGCACTCCATGGACGCCCAGGAGACCTACCGCGTCGCCGTTGTCCCGCGGCGGACCCCAACCCTCCGACGCGCACACGTGTTGGGCGACGTCAACACCCGCCTCGATCGCCGTCACGAACGTGTACTTGACGCCGCGCAACCACAGCGGGTCGCCGCGTCGCGTGGGGTCGGCTGACGCCTCGGCACGCAGGACAGCGAGGTCGTCGCTGATCGACCGGAGGAGCCGGAGGACTCGGACCTCATCGACCACGTCGGACGGCCTCAGCGAACTCGTGGTGGCTGCGCTGCAGCCGCGGCCCTTCGTCGGCGTAGATCTTGCGCGTGGTAGCGGTCCAGCGGATTCTCGCGGGTGGATCGTCGTCGAACAGGACGCGACCGTGCAGCGCGATCCGGCCAGCCAGCTCAAGGGGCGCGCCGTTGAGCACCACGAGATCCACCCCCGGCGGGAGCAACACATCAAAGGTCGCCGGCGGGTCCGACGACCACCACGCCGCAACGTCGACGTCAGAATCCTCTCGGGCCGAACCGGCCGCCCGGCTGCCGTGCAGCAGCGCGAATCGGGCCCCGGCGCCGCGCAACACCGCAACGATCTCCGCGGCAAGACCATCCGGCACCGCGCTGCTCATACAGCCAAGTCTCGCACGGACTCCGTTGCACCCCCCGGACCGCCATTCGGAGCCGAATCGCGGTTGCAGCCAGAGCGCCGATCGCCATTCGGACCCGAATCGCGATCCCGGACCCGGGTTCAACCGGCGATGCGGGCCAGTTGGGCTGAGAGGTGGGGCTGCAGGGGTAGGCCGCGCAGGGCGCGTTCTTCGGCGTAGACGAGGTCACCATTTTCCAAGATGCCGTATAGCCGGGCCGCCGCAGTGGTCTCGCGGGCCGTGTCG
>JAICSB010000433.1 GCA_025937115.1 Pseudonocardiaceae bacterium
CAGCCCCGAGCGAGCCCGTTACGTCTTCCGCGACGGTTCCGGGTTCAGTGGGTCGCGACCGCCGAACAACTGGACGAGCACCTTCGGCGGCCCAGCATGGACTCGTCTGCCCCCCTCGTTCAACGATGCCGGGCAGTGGTACCTGCACCTGTTCGCGCCCGAGCAGCCAGACCTCAACTGGGACAACCCGGCGGTAGCCGCCGATCTCGAACGGACCCTGCGGTTCTGGCTGGACCGTGGAGTGGACGGCTTCCGCATCGACGTCGCCCACGGCATGGCCAAACCTGCTGGGTTGCCTGACATGCCGCAGCCGATCGAGGTCGGCACCGGTCTGCTCGACGCCGACGTCGCCGATCCCCGGTTCAACGCTGACGGTGTGCACGACATCCACCGGATGATTCGCAAAGTGATCGACGAGTATCCGGCACGGATGGCGATCGGCGAGATCTGGGTGATCGACGACGCCGCGTTTGCCCGCTACATCCGCCCCGATGAGCTGCACCTGGGCTTCAACTTCCGGCTGCTGGAGGCCGACTTCGACGCCAGCAGCGTCCGTACGGCCATCGAGCACTCCCTGATGGCGGTCCAGGGCAGTCCCGCACCGGCCACCTGGACGATCTCTAACCACGATTCGGTTCGTCCGGTGACCCGCTACGGCGGGGGCGAAGTCGGCCTGGCCCGGGCCCGCGCGCTGGCGCTGGTGCAGCTCGCCCTGCCCGGACCGGTGTACCTGTACAACGGCGACGAACTGGGTCTGCCGAATGTCGAACTGCCGGACTGGGCGCTGCAGGATCCAGTGTGGAGGCGCTCCGGGCACACCGAACGCGGGCGCGACGGCTGCCGGGTCCCGCTGCCCTGGCAGGGCAGCGTCCCGCCGTACGGATTCAGCGCAAGCCCCGGCACCTGGCTGCCGATGCCCGGTAACTGGGGTGGCCGAACCGTGGAAACACAACTGGAGGATCCGGCTTCGACGTTATCGCTCTACCGGCGGGCGCTGGAGCTGCGCAAGGGTCACCACGCGTTCAGCGGCGCCGAGCTGGAGTGGTACGGCGCACCGCAGGGATGCCTGGCCTTCCGCCGTAAGGGCGGCGGGCTGGTCTGCGGCCTGAATACCTCCGGCAACCAGGTGTCACTGCCACCGGGGCAGGTGCTGCTGGCCAGTGGCCCGCTCCCGCCCAGCGGCGATGTCCTGCCGCCCGATACCGCCGTCTGGCTGGTGTGATCCGATCAGACGAGCAGCGCCAGCGCAGCGTGCCGGCGACGCAGCACGGCACCGTAGCGGGCATCTAGCCGCAGCCATGAGTCGGTGGCCGAGACCCGGACGGTTTCGCTCACACCGGACGTTCCCACGAAGCCCATACCCGACAGGGCGAACAGACAGCGCAACGGCACTCCCACTTCGAATCCGGCCCCACTGACCGTGATCACCTTCTGATCCAACAGTGCGGCGGGCGGCGACCCGTGCGGACCGGGGTTGTCCCTGGCGACGGCAGCACCCTGATCGGTGAGCTCGGCGAGCACGTCAGCGGGTACCTGATCCACCGCACACCAGCCTTGTTCCGGCGGCAAGCCGCAGTGCCAGAGCGCATCCTGCGCCAGCCCAGGGTCGGACACCGCAGCGCCGACCACTGCCACGGCGGACAGCAGATCCGCGCTCCTGACGGTGATATCACCAGGACGCACCACTCCCTGCACTGAGCGAGTCACCAACGTGTCGAACGGGGTATCGACCCAGGCGTGCACCCGGCCGTCGCCATCCCGCAGTCGCACCATCGCATCGCGGTCCAGCCGCACCGCGCGGGCTACGAAGGCAGCGAGATCGTCCCGCTCGGTTGGATCCGGAATGCACAGTTCAGCCACCGCTACCCCCGTCTCGAAATGCAGCCAGAAATTCCCGCTCACCGGGTGTCAACCGCCGTGGCCGTTGCGCGGCGGTGTCGTACGCGGCGAGCTGGGTGCGCGCGGTGACTGCGTCGCCGCCAGTGCCCGCCACGACGTAGTCCAGGGCGAATGAGGCGGCCAGCAGCTCGCTGACCCACAACCGCACCTGCACCGGGCTCGCCGAATACACCAGGGGCTGCCGGTAGCGGACCGACAGCTCAACGACAACGACGCCCGCGGCCAGGGTGTGGGCACCCCGCCGAGCACCCTCACCGAACAGTAGCTCCGTGCGCGCCTCCTCCAGCAGCGTGACCACCCGCGCGTTGTTGACGTGCCCGTAGACGTCCATGTCCGACCAGCGCACCGCGACGTCCGTACTGAACCTCGCCAACTACCCACCTCCGGTCGGCTGCCGAGCCGCCTTCTAGAGGTCGACCGACGAATTCGCTGGATCCACCTATGAGCAGGCGCTTCCACGACCACTTTCACTAGTCGCTAGCTGCGGATCGGCGACGCGCCTCAGGCGGAACCCCATCGTGGTTCAGCAGTCAAATTCGGCAACCGAAGCAGGGGGTTGGTGATCGCTGCAGCGGGATCGTCTGCGTCTGCGTCGACCGGATTCGGTCCGGCCGAATTCGCGTCGATCGGCTTGGGGGCTAGCGCGAGGCCCACCGTTCGGCGCGTCCCTAAACCACGGTAACGGGACACGTCGAGTTCGGTCTCGCTGTCACCAGTAGTTGAACCGTCATCGCCGCGCATCGCGGCGGATCGCGAGCCAGCGTGGATATCCCGGCTTTGTTGGTATGCAGCGAGCGCCTCAGCGAGCAGATCGCCTAGGCCCATCTGAGCCTCGTCGCCGGCTACATCCTCATCCGCACGTTGCCAGTCCAGCGCGCGGGGCGTCGGAGCGGGCGGCCCAAAAGCCGACAACTCCCGCCTGATCTGCGGAGTTTCGGGGTCTTCCGACGGGTCGTCGTCGGTGGCTTCACGTTCTAACGTGGCCGACTCCGATGGGGGCTGGTGCGGCAACGGATAGATCACGAGCGGAGCGGGTGGTTCGTCCAATCGGTTCACAGCCTCTCGATCGCCCGCGCCGCTCGGTTCTGGGTCAGCGTCGCCGATCTGGCCCATCCCGACCGTGGACGTCTCGACGGTACGGTCCTCCGCGCGACGCCGGCCAGAGCGGCCTGCCGACAACGCCGACGCGGGCAGCAGATCACTTACCGATACCAGGGTGCCAGCACCGCGGCGGTGCCGCGCCCCGGCCTGCCAAGAACCGACCCCACTCGACGACTCGGCGGCCTCGGCGTCTGGAGATACTGGGATCGGATCCTCGGCAACCGACGACGGCACCGGCGATGCGACCACGGGAGTACTCGAAACCGGCGACGTCGGCGTAGCAAGGGCCGATTGAGCGATCTCCGGCTCGGGGACCTCCTCCTCCTCGGTGACTTCCTCCTCGGTGACTTCCTCCTCGGTGACTTCCTCCTCGGCGACCTTCTCCTCGGCCTCCGCCTCACGGACGTCCGCCTCAGCCACCTCCGCTTGCGCGATTTCCGCCTCAAGCACCTGCGCCTCAGCGGTGTCGGCTTGCGCGATCTCGGCGTCGAAAGACTCCGGATCGGTCTGCTGCGCGGCACTGCAGACGTCGACCTCGACGCTCAGCGGACCGGTGTCGGAGTCCGATCCACCGGCACACCCCGTCCCGGCATCGCCGAGAAGTGCAGCCACCTGGCCGACCAGGCGCGCTTCCTCACG
>JAICSB010000555.1 GCA_025937115.1 Pseudonocardiaceae bacterium
CCGGTCAGCAGCACCTTTCCGTTGGACGTGGCGTGCAGCGGGATGTGCTGGCCGACCCAGTTGTGCGACTGGAGCGCCGACTGGCCGGCGACCTGGTCGAGGTAGAGCGCGGAGCGGTCGGACAGCACCGCGATGTTCACCGTCTCGCCGGAGTCGGCTGCGAGCTTGCGGCAGATCGGCCGGGCCTCCTGCACCACGTCCAGCCGGGCGGTCGTGGCGCCCGCCAGCCGCAGGACCCCGAAGCCGAGGCGGTACTTCCCCCGCTCGTCGTTCTGCTCCACCATGCCGTGCTGCTCGAGCGTCGCGACCAGCCGGAACGCCGTACTCTTGTGGACCCCCAGCTCACCGGCGATCTCGGTGACGCCGGCCTCCCCCAGCCGGGCCAGGATGCCGAGGATCGTCAGCGCCCGGTCGACCGACTGGACGCCCGGACCCGCCTCGGTGGCGTGCTGCATGTGGTGACCGTAGCGCAGACTTGTGCAGAGTTGTTGCGTATGACAGGACACAATTTCGTCACGCGCAACGTTGACGGCTGGCTTCCCGCCCCGGTACAAGGGACCATGACCAGCTACGTCCTCACCATCGTCTGCCCCGACCGCGCCGGGATCGTGCACGCCGTGACCGGGATGCTCGTCGAGCACGGCGGCAACATCCTCGAGAGCCAGCAGTTCGACGACGTGGCCGAGGACCGGTTCTTCATGCGCGTCCGGTTCGAGGTCGAGGGTGCTGAGGCTGACGGCTCCGCGACGCTCGAGGCCCTGCGCGCCGCCTTCGCACCCGTCGCCGAGCGGTTCGCGATGACGTGGGAGCTGTGGGACGCCACTGCGCCGTACCGCACGCTGATCCTGGTCTCCAAGTTCAGCCACTGCCTCAACGACCTGCTGTTCCGGGCGGCCAACGGCTCGCTGCAGATCGACGTCGCGGGCATCGTCTCGAACCATCCCGACTGCCGTTCGCTGGCGGAGTGGTACGGCGTGCCCTACCACCACATCCCGGTGACGCCGGAGACCAAGGCGGAGGCCGAGTCGAAGATGCTCGGTCTCGTCGAGTCCCTGGGCGTGGACCTGGTCGTGCTGGCGCGCTACATGCAGGTGCTCACCGACGAGACCTGCCGTGCCCTGGAGGGGCGCGCCATCAACATCCACCACTCGTTCCTGCCCAGCTTCAAGGGCGCCCGCCCCTACCACCAGGCCTTCGCCCGTGGAGTGAAGCTCGTCGGCGCCACCGCGCACTACGTCACCGCGGACCTCGACGAGGGCCCCATCATCGAGCAGGACGTCATCAGGGTGGACCACGGCTACGACGCCGCGTCGCTGGCCGCGGCCGGCCGAGACGTGGAGAGCCAGGTGCTGTCCCGCGCGGTCCGCTGGCACGCCGAGTCCCGGGTGCTGCTCAACGGCCACCGGACGGTCGTCTTCCGCTGATCCCCGGCGGGGGTTTACCAGGGTATGCAGGATGTCTCACGCTTCCCATGGCATGCATGCCGTGGGAAGCGTGAGATCTCCATGGGAAGCGAAGCAGCGGGGGTGCCGGTCGAGGGATCCGCTCCCGGGTGGCAATCCAGCGCCGTAGCCCGTATGCGATGCCCCACCGGCCCGCCGGCCCGCTACAACCGCACACAGGTGCGGTTGCGGCGAGCCACAGCGAGATCCGATCGCTGGCGGACTCAACCGGTCGTTGCAACGAGCTTCTCGTTGAGAGCCTGGCCCGGAGTCTGCCAGTCCAAGGTCTTGCGGGGGCGGGTGTTGAGCCGTAATGCGACGTCATCGCACTGGGCCATGGTGAGGAATCGGAGATCGGACCCCTTCGGCCAGTACTGGCGCAGCAGCCCGTTGGTGTTCTCATTCGAGCCTCGTTGCCACGGCGAGTGAGGGTCGCAGAAGTAGATCGGGATGCCGCTGTCGATGGTGAACCGGGCGTGCTGGGCCATCTCTGATCCGCGGTCCCAGGTGATCGACTTGCGCAACGACAGTGGCAGGGTCGCGATCATCTCGTTGAGCGTCCAGCGCACGACCTCAGCGGTGTGCCGGCCGGGCAGCGGGGCAAGCAACACGAATCGACTCGACCGCTCCACCAGGGTCACGACCGCGCCTCTGCTGGTGGCACCCAGCAGAAGGTCACCTTCCCAGTAGCCCGGAACAGCGCGGTCTTCGACCTCTGCCGGTCGGGCCGAGATCCGGATCTGTTCGGTGATCCCAAGCGTCACCCGCTTGGCACCGCCACGGTGCGCCTTGCGAGCCATCCGCCCGCTCCGCAAGTGCGCGGTCAGCTCCCGCTTCAGTTCACCCCTGGTCTGGACGAACAGCGACTGATAGATCGTCTCGTGGCTCACACGCATTCTCGCGTCCCTGGGCGCCAGCACCGGCAGCGTCTGCGAAATCTGCTGCGGGGACCAGTCTGCCCGCAACAGCTCCCACACCTTCTCCCGCAACGGCCCGTGATCGAGGCGTCGCGACTTCGGCCGGCGCGCCTTGTGCTCAGCGAACCGATGAGCCCGCTCAGCGTCATAGACACGCCAATAGCCCTGCCCGCGCCCTCGGGCGGAATCCCGTCTCGGCGACCTGGACCCTGGCGCGGAGAAGCTCCGCTTCAGCTCACGGCTCACCGTCGACTTGTGCTTGCCAATGATCGCGGCGATCTGCTCTTGCGACAGACCAACCCGATAACACCGCTCGATCGTCCGCCGCTGCTCAACCGTCAATCTCGCCCCAGACACGCGCTGCAACCTCCACCACCCGACACCGAGTTGCAACAACCGATGGAATCCGCC
>JAICSB010000696.1 GCA_025937115.1 Pseudonocardiaceae bacterium
CCTACGACGACGCCTTCGCCGCGGCTCCGCACGTGGAGGTCACCGGGGTGGCCTGCCCGCGGTTCGTGGACTTCGTCGAGCGCGGGATGACCTCGGGACGCCAGATGCTCGGGTTGGCGCAGTCGTATCTCGAGCCACTGCAGCGGGCCGATGTGGACACCCTCGTGCTGGCCTGCACGCATTACCCGCTGCTCACCGGCGTCTTGCAGATCGTCATGGGCGACGGGGTGACCTTGGTGTCCAGCGCGGAGGAGACCGCCAAAGATGTGCTGCGGGTGCTCAGCGAGGCAGACCTGCTGCGCGCCGAGATGCAGGAGCCTGAGCACGTGTTCACCGCTACCGGGGATCCGGTGTCCTTCGCCCGGCTGGCCCGCCGCTTCCTGGGTCCGTCGGTGACGGCGACAGCTCCAGTCGCGGGTTGATGAGGGCTGAGATGCTAGGGCGATGCTGCTGACTGTACTGGGCTGCTCCGGCAGCGTGCCCGGTCCGGAATCGCCCGCATCCGGGTATCTGCTTCGAGCCGGGGATACCAGCGTGGTGCTCGACCTGGGCAACGGAACGTTCGGCGCGCTGCAGCGCTATCTCGACCCGTTCACCCTTGGCGGGCTCATCCTGTCCCACCTGCACCCGGATCACTGCGCGGACATCTCGGCACTGACCGTGTACCGCCGCTACCATCCGCACCCACCGCCGGGTGAGGTGCTGCCGGTGTACGGGCCGCCGGATGCGGCCGAGCGTCTGATCGCTGCCTATGCACCCAACGCCGACGAACGGAACCGGACTGACCTGTCCGACCTTTACGCCTTCCGGTCCTACGGCGGCGCGACGGCCAGGATCGGTCCGCTCGGCGTACTGGCAGCACGCGTCGAACACCCCTGTGACGCCTACGCCGTGCGGATCAGCCACGCCGGGCGCGCGCTGGTCTACTCCGGAGACACCGGCCCGTGCCCGCAGCTCGTAGAGCTGGCCACCGGCGCGGACGTCCTGCTCGCCGAGGCGTCCTGGCCGGACCGGCCGGACAACCCAGCCGGGATACACCTGTCCGGCAAGGATGCCGGGGAAGCCGCCGCGGCGGCGGGAGTCGGGCGGCTGCTGATCACCCACGTGCCACCGTGGACCGATGCTGAACAGGTTCTCACCGAAGCCAGGGCCGCCTTCGGCGGCCCGACCGAGTTGGCCCGTGCCGGCACGCATTACGACATCTGACGGCTCAGCCGTCGACATTTGACGGCTCAGCCGTCGCCAAATCAGACGGTGCGACGGCGTGGGTAGGCTGGCCCGGTGACCAGAGCGGACGGTAGAACCGACGAGGCGCTGCGGGAGGTTCGCATCACCCGTGGCTACCAACAGTGGCCCGCGGGGTCGGTGCTGATCGAGTGCGGAGCCACCCGGGTGCTCTGCGCGGCCAGCGTGGTCGAGGGCGTACCGCGCTGGCGCAAGGGCTCCGGGCAGGGCTGGCTCACCGCAGAGTACGCGATGCTGCCATCCTCAACCCACACCCGCAGCGACCGGGAGTCGGTCAAGGGCCGTCTCGGGGGCCGGACGCATGAGATCAGCCGGATGATCGGCCGCGCCTTGCGCGCCTGCATCGACCTTTCGGCGCTCGGGGAGAACACCATCTCGCTGGACTGCGACGTCATCCAGGCCGACGGCGGTACCCGCACCGCGGCGATCACCGGTAGCTACGTGGCGCTGGCCGATGCGGTGACCTGGTTGCGGGCAGCCGGTCGGCTGCGCCGCCCGCAACCGCTGACCTGCTCGATCGCCGCGGTGAGCGTCGGAGTCGTCGACGGCGGTGTCCGGTTGGACCTGCCATATGAGGAGGACTGCCGCGCCGAGGTCGACATGAACGTCGTTGCCACCGATACCGGCACGCTGGTGGAGTTGCAGGGCACCGGGGAGAGCGCCACCTTCGCGCGGTCCACCCTGGACCAGATGTTGGATGTGGCGCTCAAGGGTTGCCAAG
>JAICSB010000105.1 GCA_025937115.1 Pseudonocardiaceae bacterium
GGCATTGCACCATCCGCAACTTGCGTGCCTTCTCCGAGCAGGGGCGGCACTGGTCCTCACGGGTCGATCCGCACGGGACGGGCACCACCTCGACGCGGCCGGTGGTGGTGTCGATCCGACGCATGGCCAGCGGTCGGATACAGACACCGTGTTGTTCGGCCAGGGCTTGGGCGACGTCGGTGCTCAGCGGCAGTACAGCGCGCTGCGCCCGGGTCATTCGCGTGGCATCAACGCTGGTAGGTGGTGTCATCAGGCCATCACCTCGGGGGTACTCACGTGCCGCAGCGCGGCGAGCAGGATGGTGGTGGTGGTGGCGTCGGGTGCGAGATCGGCGCCGATGCCGCCCCCGATGAACGGCATCGCGCCATAGACCCGCATGCGGGCGCCGCGGGTCAACTGCCCTGTTACGGACAAGTGCACGGAATGGCCCGAGGGGACCCGCCACGCTTGGGCGGTGACCGCGGTGAGGGTGTCGGCCCAGGCCAGCAGGGCTGAGGCGATCTCGTTGAGGTTGTGGCGACCGAGTTGCACGGTGATTGCTTCCTCGCCGGGGAGTGGAGTGGCTACGTGCACTGAGGCGAACGCGGGTAGCTCGAAGGAGGCGAGGTGGGTGTGGATCGCGTCGAGGAGATCAACGGTGCTGTTCATGCGGCGCCTCCGTGAGTGGACCCGGTGGGGTCGGTGGGTGTGGTGGGGAAGGGCAGCACCGTGGTGTCGTGGGTGACCGGGCCGGTGACGAAGGTTTCGAGTTGTTTGATCGTGTCGTCGGGGACCCATCCGGCGCGGATGCGCAGGGGTTCGCGGATGCCTTCGCCGAAGACGTAGCCGACGCCGGCTTCGGTTTCGGTGATCCGGTTGGCCCAGGCGCCCCTCTCGTAGGCCTGATCCCCCAGCACCATCCCGACGTGCGATTTCGCGGAGACCCGTAGGCAGATCCGGCGGGGGAACAGCTCCCGGACCGGCACGGTGTCTTTAGTGGGTTCCTGGACATAACCGCGCACCGTGAACCCCAACGCCCGGCCTTGGGTGGTCAACAAGGCCACTCGTTCAGTGATCGCCTCGCGGGTCTTGCGATCGATGTATTTCGTCAGCGCCCCGATCTCGTCGAACTCCAACAGCTCCAAGGGGTGCTTGCGGCTGATCGGCACTGATCGCACCTGGCCGGCGAATTGGGTTTTGCGGGCGTGCATGGCCGCGACGAGGTCATCGAGCACCGCGAGGGCGTCGGTTCCGGTGACGGCATAGCGGTGAAAGATCCGCCGTCCGTAGGCCAGTTCCATGCCCTTGGGGTCGATCCCCGACATCCGCACGAGGCCGTCGCGGATGGCCGGCGCTATCGAGACCAGTGGGCACCACATCGCCGAGTTTTTGCCCGCCCCCGTGGACCCGGCTACCAGGGTGTGCCCGCCAGCGAGGGGGACGTGCCAGTCTTGGCCGTATTCGGTGCGCCCGGAGAACACCCGCCGCAAATCCACCGACGTGCCCTCGACATCGGCCAGGGTGGCGAGGTCGCGGCAGGCCACGGGGTCGGCGAGCAGGTTGCGGCGTTGGAAATCGATCGATACCACATTGGGGGACAGTTCGCGGACCTGGCAGCGGGTCACTGCCCGGGCCGAGGCCAACGCCCGCGCGGCCTGGTCGAAGTCTTCCGGTTTTTGGCCGGGCACCAGCCGAATGCGGACCTCGTCCCACGATGCGCCGGAGCGCACACCCAGCACCTGGGGCAGCCGCGCTTGCGCCTGTCGCCGGCCGCGACGGAGGCTGCGTCCGAGCGGATTGACCGTCACTACCATGGGTACGGCGTCGGGTTTGATGCTCAGGCCGCAGGCATGCAGCCACTGGGGCAGCTTCGGGGCGTAGACCGTCCAGCGCAGCCACCAGGCCCGCAGATGCCGACCCGCCCACGCATCAAAGGACGCCAGGTCGATCAGCCGCCACCCGGTGAACACCCCGGCGACCCCACCAGCGGTCAGGACCAGCGAAACGCCGCCCCACCACTGCCACCACGCCGCACCGGCCACCACGGCCAGGCTGGTCCGCCAGTGCGTAAGCAGCTGGCGCAGCGCCCACACCACGGCCTTGATCACCAGCCATATGGTGAAGATCACGACCGCTGCTGCGGCCAAGGCTTCAGCGATCTTGATCAGCGTCTTGCCCAGTTTGGCGAGCACCCAGACCACGACGCCCAGCGCGGCGCCACCGGCCAGTACCAGGGTGATCGGGTACGCGTCCATCACCGATCACCCCCGACCAAGGTGATTGCGGTACTGGTTTGCTCGGCGCGGTTTTCATTCCTACCGGGGAGGGGGCTTGCGCCTGGCCCGGTGGGTCTGCGTATCCTCACTACTGTTCACTCCTGACTCGGGTGGACAGCGCAGAAGCGGACAGGGTTGGTAGCCGTGAAATCCGCTTCTGCGCGTACGTCTCTGTTGTTCCTGATGAGGGCATGCGGCATTACCGCACCACCCCGGCGCGTTGCATTTCCTTTCGAGTCTTGCTCTTTCGGTGGTGTCTGTTATTGCAGGCTTAGGCAGCCCCCGCAGAGCCGGTCGCTACCCGCTGACTGGAACGAGTAGCTGCCGCACCTGCGACAGGTCCGCCACGTCACACGAACCCGACTTGGGCGCGCCCATCGTCGCGTGACTAGCGCAGACCACAGCCGGCCCATCCTCATCGCCATCCACCTCCTTTCTTATTGTGGGAAAAACGCGGATTCAGTCCACGGGTTCCACGACGTTGCCCCCTCCTTCATTGCACCGGTAACCAGCATGGCCTTCTCCAGCTCCCGCTCGGCCCAGTACAGCGCCTCGTGATGGTGCCCCCGATCAATTTCAGCGATCTCGGCATACAACACCGCCGACCGGTGGTAATACACCTGCCACGCCTCTAACGGCGCATCCCGACCCGGCCGAATACACACCAGCGCCTGATGCGCCTCCATCAACGTTCTCGGCTGCCGCTGCGGAACTGGATTGCTCGCAGCCATCACACTCACCTCCCTCCCTGCCGTGTCCCCGCTACGGCCGACCACCGGGCGAAGCGTCACCGTGCCGGCGTGCGCACGGATCTGCCCGCAGCGCCCACACCCACACGCAAGGTCACCTCGCACGGCGGACACGGTCTGCCGGATGGCCCATCGCGGACAGGGAAGACCACCGGCAGCACTGCACCGCACCGCGCCTTGACCACTCCCACGGCCTGGTCACCGTCGACCAGCACATGCGTCCGATAGTCCAGCGGAGACAGCACCCACCGCAGCGGCCCCGACGCCCGCCCCGGCAGGCCAGGACCGCTCATGCCGCAGCCCTCCCCGTCGTCTCCACCGCGGACCTGCCCGACGCCGGCTTGCCCGCTGCGGCCACATCGACCGACACACCACCCGGCGCCTTCATGCCCGTCGCCCGGATGGTCCACGTGAGCCACTTGGCTTGACCGGAGGTCTCCGCACGCGGCGCCACCGTCATGCCCTCCAGCACCACCGGCCGAAACGGCAGCCCCGCCACCGCCTCCGGCGGGACCGGCTGATGCGCACAAGCGAACTCCACCGTGACCGACTTCTCCCGGTCCTTCTCCGCCGAAGGGTCCGCGAATGTCCCACGGAACAGCGGATGTCCGGTGACCTCATCCACCCGAGGCCGGACCGGACGGTTCCGCGCCTTGTCCTCCTGCGACTGGTACTCCCGCACCGGCGTGACCTCCCCGACCAGGTACAACCCCTGCGGAAACCACTCGTCGAAGGCCACCACGAACCGTGCATACTTTGGTGCTCCCATGATCAACGCTCCTGTTCGTGATCTTCTGCATCGCCGCCAACCCGAGAACGAATTATCCGACTTTGCCATGTTAGCTGATAAACTATCCACGTACCGTCTGGTTGCTGTACCGAACGGGTGATCTATGGCTTTGCTAGCTAAGGCGGTACGGTGAAGCCATGGAGATGGACCACGCGGACCCCCGGCCCGCATACCAGCGTGTCGCCGACGACCTACGACACGCGATCGCCACCGGCACGTACCAACCCGGTGACCAGCTCCCCACCCTCGCAGACCTCAACGCCCGGTACGGCATCGCAGTCATGACCGCCCGAGACGCCATCCGCCAACTCGTGGCCGACGGCCTTGTCGTATCTCGACAGGGCAAGGGTGCTTTCGTGCTACGCCAGCCCAACGCCGACGAATCCATGTCCGCATCCCAACTCCTTGATCTATTGCACCAGGTCAGCAAGTCGGTGGACGACCTCACCGATCGGATGGCCATCGTCGAGCGGACCCTTGCCGACCGTCAGGGTTCAGCTGCTGCTCCACCGCCGCCATCCGGTGACTGAGCCCAGCCACCTTCTCCGCCCTCTGCCGGACACCCGTCAACAACGCTTGCCACTCGGCGTCACTCACCCGCCGACCGCGGTTCACAGGCGGTTGCGTGCTCACTTCGGTTAACTCCTCGCTCCCCGACGATCGAAACCGGTCACGCGTTGTTGATGACCCCCCTGTCGCAGGGGCCCGCTGGAGCCACGACGGCCGGACCTGACATCAATTCGGTGCATCGCTGCGCGAACCGCAGCGCGGCGGCGGCAAGCTCGCGGGCGAACTGAGCCGCCAGCTCGGTGCTGCCCGGCTCGTCATCGACCTGGACCGAGAACGTGCCGCCGGTGTCGATATCCGCCACCAGCTGCGGACGTCCGGTCGCTTCGGTAGTGACCCGGGCCGTGTCGCCGAACCTTGGGTGAACCACGATGTGCAGCGCCATGGTGTGTTCCTTCCTCCTAGCCCCAGTAGTGGGTGACCACCCGCCGCAAGCAGCTTGCGGGTTAGGGTGGTCAGGAGGCCACAAGATGCGGGATGCGCGCATGACATGCGCATATTCAGGAGGTGACCAGGCCCGTGCAGACCTTCGGTGACACGCTGCGGCGGCTGCGCACCGAGGCCGGTCTCAAGCAGGGTGACCTGGCCAAACTGGCGAATTGGAGTCAAAGCCAGATCAGCCGCGCCGAGCAGAACCTGTTCAACCCCGACGAAGCGACCGTCGCGCGCCTTGATCTGGCACTCAACGCCAACGGCCAGCTCATCACGGCATACGCGAACGGGACCGCGCCCAGCTCGGCGCTGGTTCACCCTGGGCTGGTCTTCAGCGACCTCATGCGCAAGATCCACCGCACCGACGTCGGTCGCGACACCATCGACCAACTCACCGTCATCACCGAACAACTGTGCTGCGAGTACGTCTCCCGCCCACCCGACGAGCTCCGCGACGACGCACACCACCAACTCGAATACGTCCAACGCCTGCTCGAAGGGTCCACACGACTGAGCGAGCATCGAGAACTACTAGTCATCGCCGGATGGCTATCATTACTGATCGGCTGCGTGAACTACGACCTCGGCCTCGCCCGACACGCCGAGACCGCCAGAACCGCCGCCTTCCAGCTGGGCCGCGAGGCCGGCCACGGAGAAATCGTCGCATGGTCATTCGAAATGAGCGCGTGGTTCGCCCTCACCCAAGGCCGCCTGCGATCGGTCCTCGACTACGCCGACGCCGGCATCAAAGCCGCACCCAAAGCGTCCGTTGCTGTGCAACTCGCCGCCCAAGGCGCCAAAGCTCACGCCCGCATGGGCAACCGCACCAACGTCCGCCGCGCACTAGACCACGGCTTCCTCCTGCTCGACGGCCACGAACACCCCACACGGCCAGACAACCACTTCGTCATCGACCCCACCAAGTGGGACTTCTACGCGATGGACTGCTACCGCATCGGCGGCGACAACACCCGCGCAGCCGAACACGCACAGGAAATCCTCCGCCTGTCCCAACGACCCGACGGCAGCGACCGCAGCCCCATGCGCGCCACCGAAGCCCGACTCACCCTGTCCATCGTGTCCCTGCGAGACGGCGACATCGACCGTGCCACCGACTGGGCACGCAAGGCATTCAACGCCGACCGAAAATCCGTCAACACCCTATCCATGGTCACCGACGAACTGCACCACGAGACACGCAAGCTGTTCGGCGACGACCCCGCGACCAACGCACTTAACGACGTCATCGCGTCCTTCTACACATCGATCTCCGAGCGATAGCAGGGGGACTTACTCTGCCTGGGGCTCGCGTGGTTGCCCATTCGAAGCGCGCGGTGTCGGTATTGCCGCCTAGTGGTCGTTGGTGTCACAGGCAGCCTTGTTCGCGGCGTGACAGCAGGTGCAGCGGCACCCTATTTTCAGCCGCGCAGTGTGCCATGGGGGGCGTCCTGGACAACTCAGGGAGCGGTCATCTGGCTAACTTCCCGGACCGCTGGACGCGCGTTAACATCAGCGGACGCCTCTCGTTACACAGCGTCTCTACCCCAGTTTACATCCAGTTGTACTCCAGTTACATAGCGTCCAGCCACATCCAGTTACATAGCGTCATTGCCGAATTTCCCTCTATGGGATCAAGGCGCCGCCTGCGGCGGCGCGAGGGGTGGGTTATGTGAGGCCCTCACCTGCCCGCAGGGCCGGCTCCGCTTGCTGCGCGCGGCCTGCCGGCCGTGCTCGCACGGGCCGGCCCTGCGGGCGGCGATAGTCACCAAGGCACCGGTCGTGGCCGACTCATGGAGCACTCCTTCGCGCGTCCCGGAGCGGGTGGGACGGTGTGATGTCTCCCCTCGGAAGTTGATCGTCCACACCCGCGCCGGATCGGATCGGTCAAGGCTGCTGCTCGTCTTTCCTCCCGCACCGCATCGATGTCAGACTCTGCTCACAGGGGGTCCCCGATATCAGGTCACGACCGAAAGAGCCCTTCGATGTCGTCCCTCCCGCCCGAACTGGCTGATTCCGTCGTGCAGCTCCGAGCGAGCCTCGTGGAGATCAACGATGCTGAGCAGACCTGCATGACCAACGCCGTGGCCGGCGCATCGCAAGACGAGCGCCTCCCGGAAGTCCAGGCGATCATGGCCAGGTGTCGGCAGACTGCAGCGGCCGCCGCCGCAACAGCGATCGATATCTTCCGCCACGAGTGCTCCGAAATCGGCGCGCAAGCCAACTCGTTGACCAAGGCAGCAATCGCTGCTGCTGCCGCCAAAAGCGTCTCGGACTTCTGGATCAAGTCAGAGAGCTATGCAGCTGCCTTTGCGGCTGAGGAAGCCGCCCTGCTCCCGGCCCACGGACCCGACAAGACCACCCAGGCGATCAAGAACACCTACAGCGACCGGGCATCTTCGATCAACCGCTACTTCGAGCAACTCACCACCTAACCAGGCCGGATGTCTGCATCCGAAACCACGAGCCCACCGACGCAGACGACGGGTCCGGGCCAACGTTTACAGCAACTCAGCCTATGGCGCGGGCGAGTTCCAGCCCACCTTGGAGGATCACGACATCGACCCTGGGTGCAGACCCAGCCCCCCGCGCTGCCTGGCGGCCGCTTTCAGTAAGGATCAAAATGACTGCGCCGATACACCACCTGCGGGGCTGCGCACCGCCCACTCGTTCTGTGTGACCAACCGCGTGACCACGTGCGTGAGCACCAGTCAACAGCGGACACTCGCAGACCTTCGCGGCCGGCTGTCTCCGTGGGTGCGGGCATCGCATGACTTCGGAGAATTTGAAGACAGTGCCGCGCTGCACCGCACCCGCGTCTGACGGAGCGGGGCAGCGCGAAGCAGATACCCGATAGTCAGTGCACCTTAAGGTAGGTGAAGCTGACGCTGTTGCTCTTGTCTCCATCCTCCAGCTCGAACATCACCTCGACCGTGCACGAGCCGTTAGGGACATCCGCCTCAATGCTCCCGGTACTGTTGACCTTGAACGGGACCGGCTCGTCGCCGAAGAGGAGCGTGTCCGCAGTGTCCAACCCGTCGCCTTGATGAGCACGGGTGTGCCGGGCAGCGCCGAGTCCGGATTAATGCTGTCGATCTTCATGGGGCTCCTTCGAGAGTGAATGGTCACCGGTGCCCAAGAAATATCCACTGATGACCGACATAGACGCAGCACCGCCCTCGTTGGCGTGTGACGGGGGCCCGGCGGCCTCACGACGGTCGACCTCGTCGCGAGCAACACGCCGCCGGGCGGTCGGGCGCGCCCGACTCTTGGCTTCACCGACGACTCAGCTGGCGCGTCAAAGTGTCGACGCGCTAAGCCTCCTACCGATCACCGTTGTGTTCTTCGTCCATCTTCGATTGGGTACCGCTAACCTCCCGGGCCAGGTCCCCGAGCGACCCTCCGCCGCCCGTCTTTGTTGGGTCCGACTGAGGGGATTGGTGCGTCGCATCAGCAACTGCGGAAGCAAGAGGGTCCGCAGGGTTAGGGACATGCACGCAAGGGTTGGGGTCGTTCATATCATCGGTAGATTGCTCGGCCTTGTCGGGCGTGCTGCTCATACGAGTCCTCCTATCCCTGGTCCGGCTTCAGTGCCGGAGAGGTGATCGAGATCTTACAGAGTGCCCCGAACGGCCCTTTTGGTGAACGCTCGACCTCGGACGACAGGAGATCAAGACTGTGCGGTCGCACCTGTCGACTCGCGACGTTGCTGCCCTCGCGGCTGCGGCTGGTCGCGCCTGGGGGCCGGCACCGTTGCCGCCGGCTGAGCCGGGAGCAGCCGTCGAGGTCGATCGCGTGGGTCGGCCGCTCCCTGTCTACCTCGCGGGCGAGCCGGACGAGGCAGTTGCGTGAGTCAACGACCCTCCTTTTGCCGAGGAACAGCCCGCAAAACGGAGAGAAGTCTGACCATCGCTCTGACATCGTGTCGCTGGTTTGAAGTCTTTCCGTCGCACCGGGTACCTACGGTGCGATTCGCAACCGCACAGGCGAGATCTGCTGTAGCGCTGAGCCACCATTGAGTTCCTCAAACAGGCGGATGGACTTGCCGTCCGAGTTACCGGTTGTTCGATCTGCTGGTCAAGCGGACACTGCGAGCTGGGATGTTCGCGACGGCAGGCGTCGCGGCAGCGAGCAGCCCCGTCTGGGCTCAGAAAGTAGGAGAAACGGTGGTGTCAGCGCACGATCAGAACAATGCGCGACCCAGGGACGGGACCGACGGTTCTGAGCCGACGGCGGGCCACCACGCTCTGATCGCTCAACCGCATACCGAGCCCGACGGCCCCAACGCGGCGGCCGCGGCGGACGTGGCCCGGATCAGCACCGAGGAGCACCCGCGGGGGATACCAGGGCGTGCGCTCAACGGCCGTTCCCCGGTCCTGGTGGGGATGAGCGCCGCCGCTGGGGTCGCGGTCACCGTCGGCCTGGTAGAAATGATCATCACCGCCCGCGCGGTGCTGGTGCTGATCGGGCTGGCGTTGTTTCTGGCGATCGGCCTGGAACCCGCAGTGTCGGTGCTGACTCGGCGCTGGTTGCCGCGGTGGGCGGCGGTTCTCAC
This sequence comes from Pseudonocardiaceae bacterium, assembly GCA_025937115.1. The sequence continues at coordinate 9,346 of JAICSB010000105.1, forward strand.
CGTGATGGTGGCGGGCCTAGGAGTGGTGGGTGGGTTCCTGACCGCGGCGATCCCAC
>JAICSB010000631.1 GCA_025937115.1 Pseudonocardiaceae bacterium
CGGCAATATTGGGCGTGGCAGCAAGTATCTGGGGAGCGCTGCGCCGGCTCTTATGTTGATAGCACCAGCCCTACGCGGTGCCTTCGCATCGTCGCGGGAATCCAAGTCAGGGAGCCAGATCCATGCCGAACTACCACGTCACCATCCACGGCGCTGATCGCGAGGCGATGGCCGACCTCGTCCGTGCCCACCACGTCCGTGTATACGGCCAGACGCTCACCGAGGAGGACACCGGTTACCGGGTCAGCGGGCTCGCTGACGAAGACACCATTAAGCAGTTGCAGGGCGCCGGTTACCGGGTCGAGCAGCATGAGGACGTCGACGAAGCCGCCCAGGACAGCCTGCGCCACGTCGGCCAGGGCAATCGGTTCCTCAACCAGGCAGGAGACCTGCGATGACCTATCTCAACGTTGACGAGGTGGAGACCGCGATCGCGCTGGCCGCCGGTCCACCCAACGCCGGCTTCACCGAGCTGATCACGCTGCCCAACCAAACCTGGGAGGGGCGCACCTGCCACGCCATCCGGGTCCACCACGGCGCAGCGGCCCGCAGCGGGGTGTATCTGCTGGGTGGCATCCATGCCCGGGAATGGGGCAGCCCCGATATCCTGGTCAACTTCGTACAGCTGCTCACCGACGCCTACCGCAACGGGACCGGGATCACCCAAGGCGGCGCGGCGGTCAGCGCCGAGCAGGTCCGCGCCATCGTCGACACCCTAGATGTCGTGGTCTTCCCGCAGGCCAACCCGGACGGTCGGCACTACTCGATGACCGTCGACCCGATGTGGCGCAAGAACCGCCGACCGGCCGACGCTGGCGACCCGGGATGCCCCAGCGGAGGTGGCAACGGCCCCGGCGTCGACATCAACCGCAACTACGACTTCCTCTGGGACTTCCCGACGACGTTTAGCCCGTCGGCACCGGTAGCGACTTCCGCTGATCCGTGCTCCGAGATCTACTATGGGCCCGGCGCGTTCTCCGAACCCGAGACCAGCAACGTCGGTTGGCTGCTCGACCACTACCCCAGCGTGGGCTACTTCATCGACATTCATTCCTTCGGCGAGGACATTCTCTACAACTGGGGAGACGACGACGACCAGGTCACCGATCCGGCGATGAACTTCTCCGACCCGGCATACGACGGCAAACGCGGGATCCCGGACAGCACGCCAGGCGGTGATCCCGACAAATACCAGGAGTACATTCCGGCCGACGATCGGCACACCCTGATCACGCTGGGCACTATGATGCGCGACGCGATCCAAGCAGCACACGGCCGGCCATACACGCTGAAGCAGTCAGTCGGCCTCTATCCCACCTCGGGTACCTCCGACGATTACGCCTACTCGCGGAGTTTTCTCGATTCGAGCAAGGACACCGTGCTGGGTTACACCATCGAATGGGGGCCGCAGCGATCGTCAATCCCCAAGAGCTTCCACCCCGACTACCCCGACATGGTGCCCATCATCGAGGAGGTCACCGCAGGACTGCTCGCGTTCTGCCTGGCCGCCGCGCGGCGGACCCTAGACGCGGCACTAGCCGACGCCCACACCAACGGATAACTGCACACGTGCCTGGCCCGGTGCTGCTCGTCGCGGTGTGAGAACTGCGGTCACGCAGTGGCAGCCCGCGCCCTGCGTGATAACCAACGCGGGAGCCCACTTGACCCCCAGGACGTAGGAGTAGGCATCTCCCCAGGTCAAAATGGGTGCACGCCGTGTGTACGAGTGATCCACATGCGGGTTGTTCACCTCCGTGCAGGACGTGTGGTCCCCAAATGGTCCCCAGCAGGACACTCCGCCTACTCCCCTGCCTCCCTCTCTTCCGGGCCGCCGATCTCGCCGCGATGGTTCGCTGACGATTATGACCGGAGAGACGGGCTTCGAGGGACCGGTGATCCTGCGATTAACAGATGCAGGCAGGTCCCTGATCGGGCCGTGCGACGTGGGTATGCGACGTTCGCTGGGTGGTGTCCGAGTGCGGCACGGTGCTGCTCGTTGCGGTCAGAACTGCGGTCACCCGGTGACAGCTGGGCGCCTTGGCATGATGACTGAGGCCGCGTGGTACGACGCATTGGGCCGGTGTCCGCCGTGCAACGGTGCGGGCTGTAACGCTGTGTGAACTGGGAAGCGTTCGGTGCAGGTCAGCGAGATTCTGGCCGTCGCCGTCGGTGTTTTCCTGTGAGTCCCGGTGTGGACGGCAGGCACAAGATCACTGCTGCGGTTAGTTTCCGCCGGATGAGACTCGGCGATCAAGAAGCCACAGGGGGTTGCGCTGCTCGCTGGAGAGTGCGCA
>JAICSB010000424.1 GCA_025937115.1 Pseudonocardiaceae bacterium
CGGATGATCGGCCGCCGGATGTACGGCGGCACCTCCACCTACCTGCCGCTGAAGGTGAACCAAGCCGGTGTCATCCCGGTCATCTTCGCGTCGTCGCTGCTCTACCTGCCCGATCTCATCGCGCGGATGACCAGCTCGCCCACCAGCAAACCGAGCTGGTTTCAGACGTTCATCACCCGCTATCTGGTCGACCAGTCCAGCTGGATACACATCGGGCTGTACTTCCTGATGATCATTTTCTTCACTTATTTCTACGTGGCGATCACGTTCAATCCCGAAGAACGTGCTGAGGAGATGAAGAAGTTCGGCGGTTTCATCCCGGGCATCCGGCCCGGCCGCCCCACCTCCGAGTACCTGAGCTTTGTACTCAGCCGTATCACCTTGCCTGGCTCGCTGTATTTGGGCATTGTGGCTGTACTGCCCAACTTGTTCCTCGACCTGACCGGTAACGGGCAGAACCAGAACTTCCCCTTCGGCGGTACTGCGGTACTGATCATGGTCGGGGTGGGCCTGGATACCGTGAAGCAGATCGAAAGCCAGCTGATGCAGCGCAACTATGAAGGGTTCCTGCGCTAGTGCGAATCCTCATCGTCGGTCCTCCGGGCGCGGGCAAGGGTACTCAGGCCGCCCTGCTGAGCGAGGAGCTCGGCATGGCGCACATCTCCACCGGAGATCTGTTCCGGGCGCATGTCGACCGCCGATCCGAGCTGGGTCAGAAGGTCAAGCAGTACCTGGATGCCGGTGCGTTGGTGCCCGACGAGGTCACCAACGCGATGGTCGCGCAACGGCTTACCGATGACGTGTGCCGGGCAGGATTTCTGCTCGATGGATTTCCCCGTACCGTCGGCCAGGCCGAGGTGCTGGAGAATCTGCTGTGCGAGCGTGACTGCAGGATCGATACGGTGCTGGAATTCGACGTACCCGAGGACCAGGTGATGGCGCGACTGCTGGCCCGCGGGCGCGGCGACGACACCGAGGACGTGATCCGGCATCGCCAGCAGCTCTATCGCCAGGAGACCGCACCGCTACTCGACTTCTACGCCGATCGGTTGATCACCGTGCCAGCCGGCGGATCGGTGCCAGACGTCACGGCCCGGGCGCTGCACGCGTTGCGTACGCGGGCGTGACGAGCGTGCGATGACCGGGGGCGGGGTGCGTGCTGTGGTACGACGGTTACGGGGCAAGGCCAGCATCGAGCTGAAGTCTCCAGGCGAAATCGAGGCGATGCGCGCCGCCGGAGCGGTGGTGGCCCGGACGCTGCGCTTGCTCGGATGTCATGCCCGCGCCGGGATGAGTACCGGTGAGCTGGATGAGCTGGCGGAGCAGTCGATCCGGGACGCTGGGGCGATACCGTCGTTCAAGGGCTATCACGGGTTCCCCGGGTCGATCTGCAGTTCGGTCAACGAACAGGTGGTGCACGGCATCCCCAGCAGCGAGCAGGTGCTCGCCGACGGCGACCTGCTGTCCCTGGACTGCGGTGCGATCCTCGAGGGCTGGCACGGCGATGCCGCGGTGACGGTGCATGTGGGGACCATTGTGCGGGCCGATAAAAAACTATCGATGGCCTGCCGGGCGGCGCTGGAAGCCGGAATCGTGGCGGCGCGACCCGGTGGCAGGCTGACCGACATCTCTCACGCAGTGGAGTCCACGGCGCTGGCCGCCGGCGCTGCGCACGGCACGTCGTACGGCATCATCGCCGACTACGGCGGCCACGGGATCGGTACCGCCATGCACATGGATCCGTTCCTGCCCAACGTGGGTCGCCCCGGCCGGGGCCCCCGGTTGGTGCCCGGCATGGCGTTGGCGATCGAGCCGATGCTCACCGCGGGCAGTGATAAGACGGAGGAACTCGGCGACGGCTGGACCGTGGTGACCGTGGACGGCTGCCGCGCCGCGCACTGGGAACACTCGATCGCCATCACCGAGGACGGCCCGCTGATTCTTACGGTTGAATAGCTCACCGGACTCGTTGGGCCGATCGGCCCTCCCCCACTCGGCGAACGGCGGCAACCCTTCATGGAGCCTTGACCTGCCCCGGTGGCGCTGCCACCGCAGACTGATGGCAACCGCCGGTCCATCAGGTCCGGTCACCCCGAAGGGCAGGCACCGATGGGCGTTCTCGACGGCAAGGCGATCGTTATCACCGGAGCCGGTCGCGGTCTAGGCGAAGCTTATGCGCGCCACGCCGCGCGGTCTGGGGCCTGCGTCGTGGTCAACGACGTCGATGGCGAACAGGCCGAGAAGGTCGCAGACCGGATCGTTGAGCTGGGCGGCCGGGCGGTGGCCAACGCGGCGTCGGGTCGCGATCCAGGTCAGGCCAGCGAGATCGTGGCGCAGTGCCTGGAGCAGTTCGGCAGAGTCGACGGACTGGTGAACAACGCCGCGCTCGGTCCCCACGAGGTACTACCGTGGGAGGAAGACGTTCACTGCGCCCGCGACGTCATCGAAGTCAACGTCTTGGGCACGCTTTATTGTGGTCTCGCGGCGGCGAAGGTGATGCGCGCCCAAGGCGCCGGATCCATCGTCAACATCTCGTCGGGCTCGTCGTTCGGTCAGCGTCGCGCAGGTGCCTACTCCGCATCCAAGGGCGCTGTCGCGTCGCTGACCTATGCCTGGGCGCTGGATCTGGAGGAGGTGGGGATCCGGGTCAATGGTGTCTGCCCGTTGGCCTGGACCCGGCTGGTGGAGCGTTCCCCGGCCGCTCAGTCGCGCTGTACCCGCGAGCGCACCCCCGACCGGGTAGCGCCGCTGGTCACCTACCTGCTGTCAGATCTCGCCGCTGGGATCACCGGGCAGCTCATCCGGTGCACCGGGGATCAATTGCACATCGTGCGCCAGCCAGCGATCAAGGAGCCGGTTCTGCATTGTGCGGGTTGGGACACCGAGGACATCGCCGCGGCATTCGACGGCATCCTGTACCACCACTACGAACCGTTCGGCCTGGAGAAGCGGATCACTCCGAGGCTGCGAGCAGCGACCTGCTGCCCGACCGACTGAGCCACCCGGCGCGGCTGCGGAGTCGCGACGCGGGCGCTCAGCGACCCCGCCAAGCGAGGGGAGATGTGCACAGGGCGGCGTCGGCGATACGGCGTGCTGTGTTGGTGCGCAAGTTGTTGCGTGAGGAGTCGATCCAACCCTGCACTCTGGTGTAGCCCGCATCCTTGTATTCGACCGCTTGGATCAGACATTCGAGCTTGTCGGCGTCTTTCGCGCAGTGCGCTTCGGGAGTCTGCTGTGTCTCGTATTCGGCGACTACGTCCTGCACCGTCTTGCGGGCGGCGTCAGGCAGCGAGGCGGTCTGGTCGGCGGTGATCACTTCGGGGCAGCACTGGTCGATGTAGGGCCTGGCGGTGTGCGGGATGTCGCCCGTACGAGTTTCTTGCGAGTCGTGCCAGATGGCGAGCAGCGCCGCCCGACCTGGCTCGGCACCCTCGATCGCCGCAATGATTGAGGCGAGCTGGGCCACTCGAAGACTGTGCTCCGCGACCGATTCGGGGTCCCGCACTCCCACATGCCACCAGCCAGCTCGGCGCATCCGTTTAAGCACGCCTAGCTCGAAGGCGAAGTTCGCGACGGCGACGGCGTGCTCGTCTGGCTGCTCCACGATGGTGACCTTACCTACCGGTGTGCGAGGCGGACGGCGTAGGCAATGTCAGACAACTCACGTCGTGCCTGCATGCTGAGATCGC